>JAZQLM010000102.1:0-4490 GCA_045542655.1 Clostridia bacterium
TAAGAAAAATATATGAAATTTCTATTAATTTAAAATAAAAATGTTGCAATTTGATAAAATTTGCGGTATAATAAAAACTGATACATTATGGAGGTGTTAAATTTGCAAAATAGAATATTCCAGAATACATGTAATCAGTTGAAAAAAGAT
Source organism: Clostridia bacterium (assembly GCA_045542655.1). Taxonomy (GTDB): domain Bacteria; phylum Bacillota; class Clostridia; order Monoglobales; family Monoglobaceae; genus RGIG8709. The sequence continues at coordinate 151 of JAZQLM010000102.1, forward strand.
ATACACAGAAAGATTGGCGTTTTTGATGAAAACGGTTACATTATTGCGTGCAGTGATGAAACTAAGGTTGGCTCGCACAACGAGGGCATTGCTGTATACTTTGAAAATAATAGCGATGACCGTTCTGTTGGCGGCTATAGTTATCGTAAAATTGAAACCTACAATAAAACTGAGTACATTGTTTTTTGTGAGGGTGAGGATGAGCTTGCAAGGGGCTACTGTGCTTTCTTAGGTACACATCTTCTTGCTATTAAGCAGTATTATGATGAAAAATATGATAAAAACAGCTTTATTAAAAATATAATTATGGATAATATTCTTCCGAGTGATATTCTCTACAGAACAAGAGAACTGCGTCTTTCGGTTGAAGCACCGAGAATTGTATTTCTTATCAGAACCCAGAAAAATTCTGAAATTTCCGTTACAGATTTTCTTCAGAACATTTTTCCGGACAAGTCTCAGGATTTCGTTGTAAGAGTTGATGACAGGGATATTGCTGTTATCCGTGAAACAAAGAACGATATTTCTGATGAGGAAATAAATAAAACTGCAAAAGAGCTTCATGATACTATAAACTCTGAGGCTATGATTAAGGTGTCTATCGGTATTTCAACTGTTGTTAATACTATACAGGAGCTTGCAAGAGCATACAGAGAGGCAAGGATTGCCCTTGAGGTAGGAAAGGTATTTGATACTGAAAAGAATATTATAAGCTATGATAATCTTGGTATAGGCAGATTAATATATCAGTTGCCTACAACACTTTGTGAGCTTTTCTTAAACGAGGTGTTTAAGAAGGAATCAATTAATGTTTTAGACAGCGAAACTATATATACAATTCAGAAATTCTTTGAAAATAATCTTAATGTTTCAGAGACGTCAAGAAAGCTCTTTGTTCACAGAAATACTCTTGTATACAGACTGGACAAGATTAAAAAGCTTACAGGTCTTGACCTTCGTGAATTTGATGATGCCATTATATTTAAGGTTGCAATGATGGTTAATAAGTATTTGACATCAGAGCCTACAAGAATGTAGAGTTGATTTTCAACAAAATTTTTGGGAGGTTTTCTTGTTAAGCTATGATTGAATTTAAAAATGTTACCAAAATATATGAAGACAACGGTGTTAAGGCACTTGATAATGTTTCATTCAAAATTGAAAAGGGTGAATTTGTTTTCCTTGTTGGGCAGTCGGGTGCGGGAAAATCTACACTTATTGAGCTTATATATAAAGAAGAGCTTCCGACTGAGGGTGAAATTACCGTCTGCGGATTTGACTTAAATACACTTCCAAAAAAGAAGGTTCCGTACTTAAGGAGAAGCATAGGAATGGTTTTTCAGGATTTCAGACTTCTTCCAAACAAGACAGTTTATGAAAACGTTGCCTTTGCTATGCAGGTTATAGGTGCTACACGCCGTGAAATCAGACGTAATGTTCCGAATGTTCTTGCTCTTGTCGGTCTTTCCGGAAAGGCTAAGATGCGTCCCGATCAGCTTTCGGGTGGAGAAAAGCAAAGAGTAGCACTGGCCCGTGCCTTGGTAAACAGACCTCCTGTTATTATTGCGGATGAGCCGACGGGAAATCTTGATCCTGTTACCGCTGCTGAAATTATGCAGCTTTTGATTGACATAAATAATCGGGGAACAACAATGATTGTTGCAACTCACGCAAAAGAGTTTGTTGACACTATGCAAAAACGAGTTCTTGCTGTTGAAGGAGGAATTTTGGTCAGAGACGAGGAAGCGGGGGTTTATGGTTATGATGCTTAGAAATTTCAGATATTTTATTGTTCAGGGATTTAAAGGTATTACTTCTAACAGTCTTATGAGTCTTGCGTCTGTGTGTATTGTTATTGCAAGCCTTGTTCTGTTTGGTGTTTTCGTGCTTTTTGGAGCAAATCTTAATTATATTTCATCGCAAATTCGTGAGCAATGTGAGATAAATGTATATCTTCCTAAAACTGCCGACAGGGATACTGTCAGAAAAATTGGCAGCGAGCTTGCGAAAATTCCTAATGTCAAAAATGCACGTCTTTATACAAAAGAGGAACGCTTTCAAAACTATAAGGACAGCATTTATTCAGGACAGACAGAGGTTATTGACATTTTGCAGGAGGATAATCCTCTCCGTGATGCTTATATACTTGAGCTTACCGATGTTGAAATGGCAAATTCAGTTGCCGAAGCTGCAGGTAAGGTGGATGGAATTGAGGAGGTTAAGAACAGCCAGCATATTTTTCAGAAAATTATTTCGATTACAAACGGCGTAAGGCATTTAAGTATTTGGCTTATTGCCGTGCTTGCACTTATATCTGTTTTTATAATTTCAAATACCATAAAGCTTGGAATGTTCTCAAGACGAAAAGAAATTAATATTATGAAGTTTGTCGGTGCTACTAACTGGTTCATCAGATTTCCCTTTATGATAGAGGGGATGCTTCTTGGAATTATCGGTGCTGTTGTTTCAGCTTTGGTTGTTTTGTTTGGGTATAACGCTTTAACACCTCAGCTTACTGAATTTTTGGGAGAGCTTGAAGTTTTGAAGTTTAATGATGTATTGTCTCTTGTAATATGGTCATTTGCTGCTTTGGGTGTCGGAATTGGAATTATCGGAAGTTATATGTCAATACGTAAACATTTACATGTATAAATGAGGTGATTTGAGTGAACAGAAAAACGGTAAAACTTATTGCTATAGTTATTTCTGTTATATTTATAGTTGGTCTTTTATTCTCAGCACTATATGGTATTGCATATGCAGATACTCTTCAGGAGCAATTGAAAAAGGCTGATAAAAAGAAGCAGGAAGCTCAGACAAAGCTTGAAAACGTGAAAAAGGAACGTGAAAAATCACTTGCTTCACAGGAGGCACTTGAAAAGGAACTGATTGAGCTTCAAAATAAGGTCAATGCCTTAAATGATCAGATAAGTGAAACTGATAAAAAGCTCTCTGTTGAAGAAGAAAAGCTTAATAAAGCAACTGAGAGGGCAAATAAACAATACGAGGATTTTAAAGAAAGATTCAGACTTCTTTGTGAAGAAGGACCTGTTACATATCTTGAGCTTCTGTTTTCGGCAAAGAACTTCTGCGATTTTGTAGATAAAATGGAGATAGCTGCGGAAATTTCGGAAAATGACAAGGCTGTTTTTGATGAAATGGAAGCTGTTAAAATTGAAATAGAAAATTCGAGAAATCAAATTCTTGAGCTTAAACAGACTCAGGTTGCAGCAAAGGATAATTTGTCACAGCAAAGCTCAAAGCTTAGTGCAAAGCGTGATGAGCAAAAACGTTACATTCAAAGCCTTGAGAGTGATGCTAAAGCTTATCAAAAGGTAATTGATGAGGAAGAAAGGGCTATGCAGGCTCTTAAAAACAGAATTTCGTCTTCCCTTAGCTCTACATCCGGCGGTAAGGCTTATGTAGGAGGCGAATTTATGTGGCCGTCTTCCTGTACATTAATTACATCACATTTCTCACCAAGAAGAAAAAATCCTGTTACAGGTGTTTATAAACGCCATACCGGTGTTGATATTGGTGCTTCATATGGTACACCTATACTTGCTTCAAACTCAGGTACAGTAACGCTTGCCGGCTGGAATTCCGGTTACGGAAACTGTGTTGTAATAGACCACGGTGGCGGTAAGGCTACATTGTACGGACATATGAGCTCAATCGGTGTTTCAAAAGGTCAGTCTGTTACCAAAGGGCAACAGATTGGAAGGGTTGGCTCAACAGGAAATTCCACTGGTCCTCACATCCATTTTGAAATCTTAATTAACGGCACTGCTGTTAATCCGATGCAGTATTTTAATTAGAATATATTGCTTATTTTAAGCATAAAATAGATAGGGAGCTGCTTGCGTTTGCACCGGCTCCTTTAAGCTTAGCAGGAGGGGTATTTAGTGTATATAAAAAAGAAAACGTTTGCGATATATACTATATTGCTTGTTGTTTTGGTATCCACAGCTACATTATGTCTTATAAATCCGTTTGGCATTACAGATATTGATGATTTTTTAAAGCTCCGGACGGGTATTGGTGCGTTAAGACACTATTATTATGAGGAGCTTGATAACGAAAAGATGGTTGACGGTCTTCTTGCAGGGGCTGCGTATTCTGCTGAAGATCCGTATACTGTGTATATGCCTAAGGATATAGCAAACGATTATATGGAAACTGTAGACTCTGATGAATATACAGGGGTAGGACTTTATATATCTAAAGATACCGAGGATAATACTGTTACGGTTGTTTCCCCTCTTGCAGATACACCTGCTGAAAGAGCGGGAATAGTTACAGGGGATAAAATCCTTGCAGTTGACGGTGAAAAGGTTTAC
>JAZQLM010000103.1:0-3328 GCA_045542655.1 Clostridia bacterium
AAGGAAGAAGTTAAGGTTGCTTTGCTTACGCAAAGCTTATTTTTATAAGTGCATCTATATTTTTCTCCTTTGCCAGAAGAAAGCATCAGCTTTCTATTTCATAATTTTAATAGAAATTATTTCATATCAACGAAGTTGATATTTCACTAAAAAACTTGCCGTGTATAGCTATTCGTTGGTAAGTTTTTTTATTTTGCACGCTTGCAGGAGGGCGGTTCCCGATTATACCGTCACATATTTGGTATCTTTATACATTCAGAATAATCTACAAAAAGTCAATATAGCAAATATTTTTAGTCAATATATTTATTGCAAAGGCAAAGAAAAGATAATATTATAAAGATATGATATAAAATCAAGGAGGCTTTTTTATGGAATGAGCAATAGTATATGAAAAATATTCAAAGGCGACAGAAATTATCTGTTCCGCAGTTGAACCGTATATTGACGGGGGTGTAAGTCTCGGAACAGAGTTACCCGATGACAGGAGCATTATTTATACAGGCGTGGACAAAAATCTCGAAGACGGCTTCAAAATAAAGGTACACCCTGCAAAGGACGGAAAACAGCGTATTGACATTCTGGGTGCGGACGAGACTAATCTTTTGTATGCGGCATACGACTTTAAAAACAAGTACATACCGTATGCAAGGTACAGCAATACACATATGAACCCCTTTTATTTCAACAATATTTTCAGCTCTGCTTATAACTTAGAAATAAAGGACGAAAAGTATCTTGAAGCGGCAAAGAAAATCTATGATTTTCTCCCTCTGTGCGGTGACGAAAACGGAAGAATGTTCTTTACCGTTACAAGGGACGGAAGAGAAATCCAGAAAAGAAGATACTACTTCAGCGAAACCTTTGCGGCAATAGGCTGTGCAGAATATTATCTTGCGACAGGACTTGAAGAGGCAAAGGAAAAAGCCGAAATGTATTTCGATATTGCCTACGGTCTGTTTACGGGAAAAACAAAGTCAGAGCCGAAATTTAATCCCGAAACAAGCACCTTAAAGGCACTTTCGCCGGCTATGATTATGCTCTCTACCGCACAGGTAATGAGAAAGCTGAACAAGGAAAAGTACGACGAAACCGCTAAAAATTCCGTAAAAGAAATCTTAATCCACCTCACAGACAAGGGACTTCTTGAAAATATTTCACCAGAGGGCGAATTTGTAAACACACCGCAGGGAAGACTTGTAAACCCAGGTCACAGTCTGGAGGCGGCGTGGTTTTTGATGGCTGAGGGAGTTTACCAAAATGATAAAAGCCTGAAAAATGTCGGAAAGCAGATTATAGATATTTCTATGAAGCTCGGACTGAGGGGCGGCGGAATAATTGCCTTTTGTGACTGTGACGGCTATCCTCCGACAGCCCTCGAATGGGATATGAAGCTATGGTGGCCGCAGTGCGAGGCAATGATTGCAAACCGTCTTGACTATGAGCTGTTTAAAGAGGAAAAATATCTCAAAGCCTATGAGGATTTAAAGGAATATACCGAAAAATATTTTAAAGACAGTGAATACGGCGAATGGTACGGCTATCTCCACTATGACTCTACAGTTTCAACAGACCTCAAGGGAAACATCTTTAAAGGTCCGTTCCACCTCCCCCGTATGCTTATGCTTATAGACAAAATAGAAAACGGAATAACGGATATTGTTTAGCTAAAACAGAAAAAGGGTGCAGTTCATTTAAACATCACTGCACCCTTTTTTGTATAATCAATTTCACTTTTGAATATAATCTCCCGGTGTTTTGCCCGTTATTTTTTTAAAGGCGTGATAGAAATTTGCGGTGTTGTTAAAACCGCATTTAGTAGCTATTTCAAGCTTTGTGTACTCGGTTGTTTTAAGGTATTCGATTGCTCTTTCAATTCGTTTTATCGTTATATATTCCCACGGAGAAATGCCGTTTAGCTTTTTAAACAGGGAGCAAAAATAGTTTTTACTCATTTTTGCAATCTCAGAAAGAGTTAAAAGCTCAATGTCATATTCGAGATTTTCGTCAATATAATTTATCGCCCTTTCGATACAATGTGCAGAGCCTGAGCTAACCGCACTCCTCGGCGAAGCCTCCGAAGCATCCTGCCCTGCTCCGAGAGAGTAACCCCTTGAAAGCTCTATAAGAACCGTCATCAGGTTAATTCTCACGGCAGTGTAAAAATGCGGTCTTTCTCTTTTAAATTCCTCGGCAGTATCAAACATAAGCCTCCTGATTTTCTCGGTGCTTTCGTTGTCCTCTTCAAGTCTGTTCAGCCTCTCTTCCTTCCTCTTCAAAAAGCTTGTAAGCAAATCATAATCCGCAAACCCAAACCTGTCCGACCATACAAACCTCGGCTCAAAGTGGAAAGTCAGAAATGCCGACCTTTCGCAAAGCCTTGTTATCTTATGAATTTCGTCATTACAAAAACAGAAAATATCCCCCTTTTTGTACTCAAAATCCGTAAGAAGAGTGGAGTAGGTGCCGCTTCCCTCGAGTACCATGGAAATTTCAAAGGCGGTGTGGTGATGCTCAAAGTCAATTTCTGACGGCTTCATAACCTCCGACCTGAAAAGCCTGAACAAAACACTGTTGTTTTTTGGCGAGATAATTCTCTTATCAAGAGAAATATGCTTCTTTCCGTCGGTTTTTCTTTCTTCCCCGTTTACCATTTAAAAATTCCCCAATCGTAATATTTTTGACAACATTAATAATATACTTGATGAAAAATGTCTCTTTTACCATTATAATAAGATTATAATATTCTGTCAAGTATATAAATAATTGATAATAATATATTTGAAAACGAACAAAAAGCACATAATTTGTTAGATGAATGGTTAAATAAGAATAAGTTATTTGAATATACTAAAAATAAATACAAAAAATTACAATTCCAAAGTGGTAGTGGTGGTCCTTTAAGCTTCAAAGACATTGGAAATGGAAAATACTATGTAATTATTGATCAATCAGATTCTGTATCGCAAGATTATTCAGTTACTATAAATTTTCATATAATTATTGATATAAATAAAAACAAAGTTAAATTAAAGAAAAGACAAATAATATCTAATACTTTACCAATTAGTAAAATAACAAAAATAATAGAAAAAATATTTAATTAACTACACTATGACCATCACCAGGTGGCGAAGGTGCTGAAGTAATTTATGCATTAAGAGATAAATCTACTTTAGCAGATAATGTCTTAAATGAATTAGGTAAGGCAGGATTAACAAAAAGAAAAACATATCAAAGGAGGCTACCTAGTAATACTTCTAAAGACTATTATTTTATCCACAGGGATACTGGTGTAACTGAACCCATAATAGTTGAATATGGCTTT
>JAZQLM010000104.1:0-1799 GCA_045542655.1 Clostridia bacterium
TATAAAGAAAATGACTTTGCGGTTATTGATGCCGGCGGAGTCGGATATAAGGTGTATGCGAGCAGGGAGACTCTATCTTCGATAGGAGATATTGGAAAGGAAGCAAGACTTTTTACCTATCTTAATTTTAAAACTGGAGCAGGTACGGACGTATTCGACCTTTACGGCTTTGCTACACTGGAGGAAAAACGTATTTTTGAAATGATAATAGGTGTATCAAGAATAGGTGCTAAAACTGCAATAAACCTTTTATCAAATATATCACCCTCGAAGTTTGCACTTTGTGTTGCTGTGGGCGATTCAAAATACATAGCACAGAAAACTCCGGGGCTTGGTGCAAAGGGTGCTGAGAGAATTGTTCTGGAGCTTAAGGATAAATTCAAAAATACCGATTTTGACGGTATTCAGGCAGAAGAGGTATTTTCAAATGAGGCACCTTCGGATAATGAGGCACTTTCGGCTCTTATTGTTCTCGGCTATTCGAGGCAGGAGGCTGAAAATGCTATAAAAGGTGCTTCGGGTTCTACGGAGGATATTATAAAAATTGGTCTTAAGAATTTGATGAAAGGCTAAAAAATGGATAACGAAAACAGAATAATAACCACATCGGAAATAAACGGTGATAATGAAATTGAATATGGACTAAGACCTAAAACCATTGAAGATTATATCGGACAGGAAAAGGCGAAGGAAAACTTAAAAATTTTTATTGAGGCGGCGAAAATGAGAGGCGAGTCTCTTGACCACGTTCTCCTGTACGGTCCTCCGGGACTCGGAAAAACAACACTTTCCAATATAATTGCAAATGAAATGGGCGTGAGTATAAGAATTACATCAGGACCGGCAATTGAAAAACAGGGCGACCTTGCGGCACTTCTTACCAATCTTTCAGAGAATGATATTTTGTTTGTGGACGAAATTCACAGACTAAGCCGAAGTGTTGAGGAAATCCTGTATCCTGCAATGGAGGACTATGCACTTGATATTATCATAGGAAAAGGTCCGTCGGCACGCTCGATAAGACTTGATTTGCCTAAGTTTACGCTTATTGGGGCAACAACAAAGGCAGGAGCATTGACTGCTCCCTTAAGAGACCGCTTTGGTGTTATTTTAAGACTTGAAATGTATACCCCTGAGGAGCTTAAGAAAATCGTCTTAAGAAGTGCCGGAATTTTAGGGATAGGAATTACGGACAGCGGTGCGATGGAGATTGCGATGCGTTCAAGAGGGACGCCGAGAATTGCCAACCGCCTTTTAAAGCGTGTGAGAGACTTTGCACAGATTAAGGCGGATGGTGTTATTACCGATGAGGTTGCGGATATTGCCCTTAACTCCCTTGAGGTTGACTCTTTAGGACTTGACGCTACCGATAAGAAGATGCTGCTTGCGGTTATAAATAACTACGGCGGAGGTCCTGTGGGACTTGATACCTTAGCCGCTACAATAGGAGAAGAAAGCGAAACCATTGAAGATGTGTACGAACCGTATCTTATGCAAATCGGCTTTATAAACAGAACTCCGAGAGGAAGAATGGTTACAAAGCTTTGCTATGACCACTTTGGAATTGAGTTCGGAGAACATCAGTAGATAGATAATGAATTGAAAATGGAATTGGAAGGAAGATACATTATGGAAAAAGAAAAATTTTATTTAACCACTGCGATTGCCTATACTTCAAGAAAACCGCATATCGGAAATACTTATGAGGTTGTGTTATCTGATGCAATTGCACGTTTTAAGCGTTATCAGGGCTATGACGTATTCTTCCAAACGGGAACGGACGAGCACGGTCAAAAAAT
>JAZQLM010000105.1:0-9407 GCA_045542655.1 Clostridia bacterium
CAGGTAATTGTTGCATCTATAATTTTTCAAAGCACTGCTCTGCTTTCTTATTCAGCACCTATGGCGTTAATATCAGTGTTTGCAGGCTTTTTTACAGGAGTTCAGGTAAGGACTTTAAATGAAAAATTTAAGTTTAACAGAGGAAAATGATATGAGAATTGTTTTAGCTTCAAAGTCTCCAAGAAGAAAAGAGCTTTTGAAAATTTTATTTGACGAATTTGAAATTATTCCGGATAATACACCGGAGAATAAGGATGATTCTCTTGAGCCTGAAGCATACGTGTTAAGACTTTCTGAGGATAAGTGTATCAATGTTACAGAGGAGCTTAAAGACAGTTCTTTGGTTATTGCGGCGGATACAGTTGTTGTAAAAGACGGGAAAATACTCGGAAAGCCTAAGGATGAGGCTGATGCCGTAGCTGCTCTTAAAATGCTGAGCGGCTCTGTACATTCTGTTTATACCGGTGTTTGTGTTTTTGACAGTGAAAAAAAGACAATGGTTTCTTTTTTTGAAAAGACAAATGTCCATTTTTATGAGCTTAGCGATGAAGCTATTGAAAACTACGTCCGCTCGGGAGAACCGATGGATAAGGCGGGTTCGTACGGTATTCAGGAAAAGGGAGCTCTTTTCGTTGAAAAGATTGTCGGTGACTACAATAATGTAGTGGGACTTCCGATAGCAAGGCTAAATATAATTTTGAAAGAGAAATTTGGTATTTCACCAGATTTTAATATATAGAGAAAGTGTGGTAAAATTTATTATGGCTTATGATATAGCGATTGATTTGGGAACATCCAATACTTTAGTTTATGTAAAGGGCAGAGGGCTTGTGATTAATGAACCTTCGGTTGTTGCCGTAAGCGAGAGAAACGGAAAAATTCTTGCAGTTGGTTCTGAAGCGAGAGATATGCTCGGAAGAACTCCTGATAATATAATTGCGGTAACGCCGATTAAGGAAGGTGTTATTGCGAATTTTGATGCTACCGTTGCTATGATAAGACATTTTATCAAGCAGTGCTCCAAGGGTTCAATTTTTAAGCCGAGAGCAGTTGTGTGTATTCCTACTAAGATTACCGAAGTTGAAAAGCGTGCGGTTAAAGAAGCGACTTTTTCTGCCGGAGCAAAAGAGGTTTATCTTATTGAAGAGTCTATGGCAGGTGCTATAGGTGCAGGCATTTCCGTAAATCAGCCCCTTGGTTCTATGATTGTTGATATTGGCGGTGGAACTACCGAAATTGCAGTGATTTCTCTCGGTGGGATTGTAACATCAAATTCCCTGAACATAGCAGGTAATGCCTTTGATTTTGAGATTGCACAGTATTTGAAAAAGACCTATAATCTTAACATAGGCCTAATTAGTGCAGAGGATATAAAGAGAAGTGTTGCTTCTGCATGTCCGCTTAAAGAAGAGCTTGAAGCTGAGGTTAGAGGCAGAGATATGGTTACTGGTCTTCCAAAGGTTGTTACAATCAATTCAAAGGAGATAAGAATGGCACTTGCGGAGTGTATGGAACAGATTATTGATGGAATTAAATCTGTTTTAGAGAGAACACCACCAGAACTTGCTGCTGATATTTTTGCTTCAGGTATTGTTCTTACAGGCGGCGGAGCTACGCTTAGAGGGCTCGGTAAGCTTATTAATATTAATACAGGTATACCTATATATATTGCAGAAAATCCTACGGAATGTGTTGCAATAGGTGCAGGAAAAACTCTTGAAGACATAAAGATGTTGAAATCATTGTACGTTGACGATGAACAGTAAAAGAATTTAAGGAGTTTTAAAATTGAAAAATATTTTCAGAACTAAATCAGCGGTTATATTGCTTTCTGTTATTGTAGTTTTGTCAGTTGCTGTAGGTGTTATAAATGCTTCCGGTGTTAAAATCACTTTTTTGGAAAACGTAATTAATGTGATTGTAACACCGGTGCAGTCTTTGATTGCAAAAACGGATAAAAAGATTGACAACTTTTTTGGATATTTTTCTGATGTAAATACGATAAGGGAAGAAAACCGAAAATTAAAAGACGAAAATGTAAAGCTTGAAAATTCGCTTAGGACTGCTAAGACTGCTGAAAAAGAAAATGAAACATTAAGAGGAATGCTCGGACTTAAAAAAAATCTTACGGAATTTAATCTTGAGACAGCCGAAGTTGTAGGAAGGGATCCGGGAAATTGGTTCAGTACAATAACGATTAATAAAGGCTCTGCAGATGGTATCCTGCTTGACCAGACGGTTATTACGTCGGGGAAGGCTTTAGTCGGCAGAGTTTTTGAGGTTGGCTCAAACTGGGCAAAGATTGTTACAGTGACAGATCCTGAATGCTCTGCCGGTGCATTTATTGAACGCTCCGGTGAATACGCAGTTACAGAGGGAGATGCAAAGCTTGAGCTTGAAGGTAAATGCAGACTTTCATATATTTCTAAAAATACTAATGTTTTGGTTGGGGATACTCTTGTAACTTCAGGTCTTGGCGGAATTTTTCCAAAAGGTCTTTCAATAGGTAAAATTCAGACAATCCAGACGGATGTGCAGGGCATTTCACAGTATGCAGTAGTTGTTCCAACCTGTGACTTTACTAACCTTGAATATGTATTTATTATTAAAGATGATATTGAAGAATAAGGGAAAATAGCTATGAGATATATGTTTCACATATTATTTTTATTTGTCTTGTCCTGTATTCAGGGAACGATAGGAAGCACCCTTTCGGTCTTTGGAGTTTCAGCGAATTTTTTTATTATTTATATTTCGGTAATCTGTTTTCTCGCCTATAAGACAGAAGGGATTGTTGCAAGCGCTGTCTTTGGGTTTATTCTTGATATAATTACCGGTAGATTTATTGGAATTTATACGGTTTTATTTATTATTTCTGCTTTTTTTATCACAACACTTTCAGAAAAGGTGTTTAATGAGCCGAGATTTTATCTGTCAATGCTGATTACACTTACGATTTCTGTATTTATAAATGTTTTTTATTATATGGTAACATTTTTAATGCTTGGCGGCTTTGACTTTAAATTTGCTTCAAAAGTTATACTTATAGAGGGAATTTATGATACCTTGCTGTCTATTCCCGTTTATTTTATACTGAAGCGTATTACACAAAATTTTTATTCGGATAAGGGTGAATACATTGAATGAGGGACGAATAAGAGCTCGTGTTATTATAATTTATGTTCTTATAGCTGTCTTTTCGCTTTTTTGTGTCGCAAGGCTTTTTGAACTACAGATTTTAAAGGGCAGCACATACAGAGAAACAGCAGAAAACAGAATGATAAGATCATATCCCATTAAAGCTCCGAGAGGCGAAATTCTTGATATGTACGGCAGACCGCTCGTTACTAACAGTATGGGATATTTTATACAAATTCAAAGTATGAGCAAGAATAATACGGGGCTGAATGAAGTAATAGATAAGCTTATGAAGATTACAAAAAATTCTTCATTAACCTATATTAATGATTTTCCAATAAAAGGGGAAGAGTATAATATTGTATTTTCTGAAAAAAATACAGAAAAAGAAAATCTGGAGCAATTTGAAAAATGGAAGACGGATAAAAAGTTGGATGAACTAAGCTCAGCAGAGGAAGTTGTTGAGCATTATACAAAGAAATACAAAATATCCGATGAATATACAAAAGAAGAAAGACTTGAAGTAGTTTCGGTCAGATATACTATGGATGTGCGTGGATTTACGATTACAAATCCATTTACTTTTGCGGCAGATGTTGATATTATGACTGTTCAGAAAATTAAGGAGCACAGCTTTGAGCTTCCCGGAGTGAGTATTGAGATTGAGCCAATACGTCAGTATGTAAACGGAAATATGGCGGCACATATTATAGGAAGAACAGGTATAATCTATGAAGAAGAGTATCAGAAGCTTAAAAATGACGGCTATGGTATGAATGATATTATCGGTAAAGAAGGTCTTGAAAAGGTGCTGGAAAGATACCTGAAAGGAAACGACGGATATAAAAAGGTTGAGCAGACTAAGAATGGAAATGTTTCTCAGGTTCTAAGTGTTAAAGAAACAGAAACACCTAATTATGCCGTACTCACCCTTGATTCAAGGCTTCAGGCTGTAACGGAAAAAGCATTAAGGGAACAGATTGCAGAGACGTCAAAAAATAAGGGAACGGATTGCCGAAGCGGTGCTGCTGTTGCACTTGATATTACAACGGGAGGAGTTCTTGCTATGGCTTCATATCCTGATTATGATCCGCAGAATTATACCAAAAATTATAATGAGCTATTAAAAAATTCCACTAATCCGCTTTTTAACCGTGCGTTAAACGGTGCTTATACCCCCGGTTCAACCTTTAAACCGCTGACTGCAATTATGGCACTTGAAGAGGGAATTATTAACCCGAATAGTATTATTGAAGATAAGGGAATATATAAATATTATGCTCCGTCATATCAGCCGACTTGCCTTATCTGGAAAAATACAGGCACAACCCACGGATTTATAAATGTGTCCGAGGCTATCGGTAAGTCCTGTAACTATTTCTTTTATGAAGTGGGAAGAATTGGTAAAATAGAAAAAATCACCGAATATGCAAAAAAATTCGGACTGGGAGAGGCGACGGGAATTGAGCTTTCGGAATCTACGGGCATAGTAGCAGGTCCTGAATACAGGGAAAAGCTTGAGCTTGAGTGGTATCCCGGTGATACCTTGCAGGCTTCAATCGGTCAGTCGGATAATATGTTTACACCGGCTCAGCTTGCAAGCTATGTTGCAACTATTGTGAATAAAGGAAAACGCTACAGACTTCATCTTGTCAATGAAGTGAAAGCCTATGAAACAGGAGAAACTGTTTTTAAAACAGAGCCTGAGATTATATCGGAATATCCCCTCACCGATACAACCTTTAATGCGGTAAAGGACGGAATGAGAAGAGTTACTGAGGACGGTACTGCAAGCTCTGTTTTTGCTGATTTTCCCATCGAGGTTGCCGGTAAGACCGGAACAGCAGAGGTAACGGGCGGAAGTGATACAGTATTGTTTGTAGGCTTTGCACCGTATGACAATCCGCAGATAGCTGTAGCTGTAGTTCTTGAACACGGTGCTACCAGCAGTTATGCTGCAAGGGTTGCAAAGGATATGTTTGAATGTTATCTTGGAACTGCAGAGGTACAGGATAATTCAAACCCTGTAAATACACTTCTTAAGTAAATATTTTTCATATACGAAGGGAGACTTCTTTGATGAATGAGACAATCAGAGGGATAACTGTAAAGCTATATAAGGGCGGAATGATTATTTATGTAAATTCCTCTATGGACTTCAGTATACTGTCCGAACTTGTTGAGAAAAAGTTTTCTGCCTCAAAAGGCTTTTTTAAAGGTGAAGTCCCAAAGGTTGGTTTTAAAGGATGTGAAATAACGTTATATGAAAAAAATAAGCTTATTGACCTGATTTCTGAAATTCTGGGTACAGAGGTCTCGCTCTGGGAAAATCCGGAGGATTTCGTGGAGACAACTGAAGATAAGATAAAAAGAGCAAAGAGTGTTGATGAGGTTCTTTCAAAGGCAATAGATGTCAGAGCTGATGATGAATATACAAAATTTTACAAGAGAACTCTCCGCTCGGGACAACTTATAAATTCAAAAGGGAATGTCGTGATAATAGGTGATGTAAACCCCGGTGCGGAGGTTGTTGCAGAGGGGAATATATTTGTTATGGGAAGCGTGAAGGGAATAGTACATGCAGGAGCAGGTGGAAACAGGGAGGCGGTTGTAGTTGCCCTTAATCTTATTCCGACGCAGCTTCGCATTGCTGATATTATAACCCGTTCTCCTGATGAAAAGGTTAGTATGAGCAATGCACCCGAAATTGCGTATATAAATGATGGAAGAATTTTTATTGAAGATTTTTTGCAAAAAAGAAAATAATATTTTGACATTTTGCTTATTTTGTGTTAATATGTAATTAAATAATATTTAAAGTGTGAATGTAATTCGGAGGTCTGTAAATGTCAGAGTCTAATTCAAAGGTTATTGTTGTTACATCGGGTAAAGGCGGAGTCGGCAAAACTACTACTACTGCAAACCTCGGTGTAGGTCTTTCGAAGCTTGGAAAAAAGGTTGTTTTAATTGATACAGATATTGGTCTTAGAAATCTTGATGTTGTTTTAGGACTTGAAAACAGAATAGTTTATGATTTGGTAGATATTGTTACAGGCACCTGTAAGCCTAAGCAGGCTCTTATCAAGGATAAGCGTTTTGACGGACTTTATCTTATTCCGGCGGCACAGACAAGGGATAAGGATTCTGTGACCGTTGAGCAGATGAAGGCTCTTTGTGATGAGCTTAAAAAGGATTATGATTATATAATTATAGATTGTCCTGCCGGTATTGAACAGGGTTTTAAAAATGCCATAGCAGGAGCTGATAAGGCAATTGTTGTTACTACCCCTGAGGTTTCGGCTGTTCGTGATGCTGACAGAATTATAGGTCTTTTAGAGGCTAATGAGCTTGAGGAGCATTATCTTTTGATTAATCGTATTCGTCCTGAAATGGTTAAAAGAGGCGATATGATGACTATAGACGATATAATAGAAATACTGAGTATTGACCTTATCGGAATAGTTCCTGATGATGAGGAGATTATTGTTTCTACAAATAAGGGCGAGCCGGCGGTTGTTGATATGAAATCGAAAGCCGGAGAGGGCTATAGAAATATTACAAGAAGAATTGTTGGTGAGAATGTCCCTATAATGGAGCTTGATAATGACGGTTTTTTTGGTAAGCTTAAAAAACTGTTTTCTAAAAAATAAATAATTTTAAGGAGAGAATTTCTTTGCTGGATTTATCAAAAATTTTTACAAGGAAGAAGGCGGATACCAGCCGTATTGCAAAGGACCGGCTTAAATTAGTGCTTGTTCACGACCGTGCCAACGTTGAGCCTGATTTCCTTGAAACTATAAAAGATGAAATAATGAAGGTTCTTGAAAAGTATATGGATGTTGCAGATTCCGGACTTGATATACAGATTACAAAGGCAAAAAGTGAAGACGGTCAGTCAACAGTTCCGGCACTTACAGCAAACATTCCTATAAAATCAATGAAAAAGCGTTAGCAAAATTGATATATAATTTATTTGTTTAGTTGGGGGAATAATTGATGAATATTGCATTGATAGCACATGATAAGAAGAAAGAGCTTATGGTTGATTTGTGTATTGCATACAAGGGTATTCTTGAAAAACATAATTTGTATGCAACGGCAACCACCGGCAGTATGATTATTGAGGCAACAGGTTTGGAAGTAAGCAAGTTTTTATCAGGGCCGCAAGGCGGTACTCAGCAAATTGGGGCACGTATTGCATATAATGAGATTGACCTTGTTTTGTTTTTCAGGGATCCACTCACCCCTCGTCCTCAGGAGCCTGAGGCTTCTGACCTTTTCAGACTGTGTGATATTCATAATATACCTCTTGCAACGAATATTGCAACCGCTGAGGTTCTTATAAGAGGACTCGACAGAGGGGACCTTGACTGGAGAGATATTGTTAATCCAAAGTAATGTGTATTTACATTACTAATCTATGGAAAAATCCTTTTCATTAAAGCTGTTGTCTTTAATCAGACGTTTTTTGGGAGGTCTTTTTAAAAGACGGTTGTAATCGTAGTGTCTGCATATATGCTTTGAAGATACAAGACCGGATTTTTCGCACATAACATCGTCAACCGATGTCAGCTGTCTGCCAAACTTACAGGTTGAGCAGTTTTTGGAAACATCTAAGTTTTCTGAATATATACTTCTTTTTTTCTTAAACATTATATATCACACTCACTTTTTATATTGTGTGTTTATTATATAATATTTATCAGAAAAAATCAATAATTGTTTTATTTTATTTTAGATTGGAGCATAAATAATGAGCTATAAAAGATTGTTTACTTCGGAATCCGTAACAGAGGGGCATCCTGATAAAATTTCTGATTTGATTTCAGATGCTATTCTTGATGCTATAATTGAAAAGGATAAAAATGCACGTGTTGCCTGTGAGGTTACAGTTACTACTGGTCTTGTGCTTGTAGTTGGTGAAATCAGTACAACTACATACGTTGATATGAAAAAAATTGTCCGTGACACCGTAAGAGAGGTGGGCTATGACAGAGCCAAATATGGTTTTGACTGTGATACCTGTGCTGTAATTACAGCTATTGACGAGCAGTCCTCGGATATAGCACTTGGTGTTGATAAGGCTTTGGAATTTAAGGGAGATAATGAAGAAGGCTGTGGTCTTGGTGCCGGAGATCAGGGGATGATGTTCGGTTATGCGTGTGACGAAACAGAGGCGTATATGCCTATGGCGATTTATCTTGCTCATAATATGGCAAGAAAGCTCACCGAGGTTCGTAAAAGCGGACTTCTCCCGTATTTAAGACCTGACGGAAAAACTCAGGTTACGGTTGAGTATAACGAGGATAATACAGTAAAAAGAATTGATACGGTGGTAGTTTCAAGTCAGCATGATGAGAATGTTGATATGGACAAGCTCAGAGCTGATATTTTAAAATATGTTATTAAAGAAACTATTCCGGCTGATTTACTTGATGAAGATACAAAATATTTCATAAATCCTACAGGCCGTTTTGTAATTGGCGGACCTCAGGGTGATTCGGGGCATACAGGAAGAAAGATTATTGTTGATACTTACGGCGGTTATGCGAGCCACGGCGGCGGTGCATTTTCCGGTAAGGATCCGACTAAGGTGGACAGAAGTGCTGCGTATGCGGCAAGATATGTTGCTAAGAACATTGTTGCGGCAGGTCTTGCAAAATCATGTGAGGTTCAGCTTGCATATGCAATAGGTGTAGCACAGCCGGTATCACTTAGAATTGATACAAGGGGTACTTCAAAGATCAGTGAGGAAAAATTATCCGAGCTTGTTTATAAGACATTTGATTTAAGTCCTGACGGAATAATTAATTCTCTTGATTTAAGACGTCCGATTTATAAGCAGACAGCGGCTTACGGACATTTCGGAAGATGTGATATTGAGCTTCCGTGGGAAAGAACTGATAAAGCTGAAATATTAAAGAATTCAATTTAATTATACTAAAATTACGCTTTTAAGTAATAATATATAGTATAGATATTTAATTTATACAGGAGGCGGAAATTTATGAATTTAAATGAAAAAGAAATTGACTCTGCTTTGTTTTCAGAGGATAATGAAAGTAATGTAATAATTTCTGATGATGTTATTTCTACCATTTCATCCGTTGCAGCGAAGGGCGTAGGCGGTGTATTTGGTATGTATACTTCTTTGACAGGCGGATTTGCTGAATTTTTAGGCAAGAAAAACAGCTCAAAGGGTGTTAAGGTTACCATTGAAGGTCAAGCCTGCGAAATTGATATGTATATCATTGTTGAATACGGTGCTA
>JAZQLM010000106.1:0-3125 GCA_045542655.1 Clostridia bacterium
ATCAAACTTAAGACTTGTTGTAAGTATAGCAAAAAGATATATAGGTAGAGGAATGCATTTCTTAGATTTAATTCAAGAAGGCAATCTTGGACTTATTAAAGCTGTAGATAAGTTTGATCCATCAAAAGGATATAAATTTAGTACATACGCTACATGGTGGATAAGACAAGCGATTACAAGATCAATTGCAGACCAAGCAAGAACAATAAGAATACCTGTCCATATGGTGGAAACCATTAATAAGCTTATAAGAGCTACAAGACAGCTCGTTCAGGAGCTTGGACGTGATCCGCTTCCCGAAGAGGTTGCAAAGGAGCTTAATATGCCCATTGACAAGGTCGGAGAAATTATGAAAATAGCACAGGAGCCTGTATCTTTAGAAACACCTATCGGTGAAGAAGAGGACAGCCATCTTGGTGACTTTATTCAGGATGACGATGCACCTGCACCATCTGAGGCGGCTACCTTTACGCTCTTAAAGGAACAGCTTGTTGATGTTTTAAATACCCTTACTGCCAGAGAGGAAAAGGTTTTAAGACTCCGCTTCGGTCTTGGTGACGGAAGAGCAAGAACTCTTGAAGAGGTTGGACGTGAGTTTAACGTAACCCGTGAAAGAATAAGACAGATTGAGGCGAAGGCGTTAAGAAAGCTCCGCCATCCGTCAAGAAGCAGAAAACTCAAGGATTATCTCGAATAATAAAATTTTATATCTGAATACAAAATTCTATCGGTGTGATACCCTCAACCGACTTGAATTGCTTGCTGAAATAAGCCGGACTTTCAAAGCCGGCTTTTTTTGCGGCCTCTGCAATACGGCAGTTCGGATTTTTGAGAAGATATTCCTTTGCTTTTTTTACTCTGAATGTGTTGGTATACTCAACTGGACGGTTTCCGGTATAGCTTTTAAAAATACGGCAGAAATGTTCAAAGCTTACCCCTGTAAGAGCAGCAAGTTTTTTTATTTCAATATCAGAAGCGTAGTTTTTATGTATGTATTCAAGGGCGGGCATAAGTTTTAAGCCAAGTTTTTCGTTTTCAATATTCTGAGGAATAAATTCCATACACTCAAGCAGAAGACGGTGAAGAAGCACTCCTGAATATTTAAGCCACAGCTCGGTATTTACCAGTTCAAAAATTTCACGAAATTTTTCTTCAAAGCCGAAATCGGGAGATGTCTGCCATACCCCCTGTTCATACTTAAAAAAGCTTTCAAAGGCAGTTCCCGAAAATGTAATCCAAAGTGTTGTCCACGGAGCTTCCTCGGGATAGTAAAACTGCGGAGAATTTGCAGGGGTGAAATATATACTTCCTGCTTCAAGCCTGTGTGGTGTTCCGTCAAAAAATGCACAGCCTGTACCTTTTAAGGTAAATAAAAGCTGATAGTGGTTCTCTCCGTTTTCCCGTTTTGTAGGTAATTGTGCCGTGTGAGAGCCTATAGTCGAAATGTAGAACGGCATAAGCTGTTCTTTTTTTGTTACTGCCCGAAAGTATGTACGGTCTAAATATGATGTTTTCATATGTTCGCCTCTTTTGGAAAATAACAAATTTGTTATAGACAATATCAAAAATCTTGTATTGAATAAATAATTATAATATGATATTATATCAATATAATTAAAATGTCAAGAGGGAGCTGAAAAAAGTGAGAGATTATGAAAATTTAAACAAAATTTCTGAAAACAGAGAAAAACAAAGAGCATATTACATTCCTTACGAGAGCCTTGAAAAAGCTTTAAAGGGTGATAAAAGCAGCTCGGCATATTACAGACTGCTCAACGGAAAATGGCTGTTTAATTATTACAAAAATGAGGACGAAGTACCTGAGACGATTAAAAAATGGGATAAGGTAACCGTTCCGTCAAACTGGCAGCTTACAGGCTATGAAAAGCCGTACTATACGAATGTTAATTATCCCCACCCCGTTGAACCTCCGTACGTTCCCGACGATAATCCTGTGGGAATTTATGAGACAAAATTTAAGATTGACAAAAAATGGTACTCAAAAAAGACATATATTGTTTTTGAGGGTGTATCCTCCTGTCTTTACCTATACATAAACGGTGAGTATGTGGGTTATAGCCAGGGCTCGCATTTGCAGGCTGAGTTTGATATTACTTCTTATATAAAAGAGGGCGAAAATACTTTGCGTGCAAAGGTGTTAAAATGGTGCAGCGGCAGTTACCTTGAAGATCAGGACTTTTTCCGTATGAACGGTATCTTCCGTGATGTATACCTTTTATCAAGAGATGAAAACCATATTAAGGATATTGAAATAAAGGCTGATACAAAAAATATTACGGTTTCCTGCCCTGACCGTGATTTTGAATATGAAATTTATGACGGAAAGAAAAAGGTGAAAAGCCTTGAAAATCCTATACTCTGGAATGCCGAAAATCCGCACCTTTATACCGTTGTTATAAAGAGCGGTACTGAATTTATACCGGTTAAGGTCGGTATGAGAGAGATTATGCTCTCAAGTGAAAACGAGCTTTTAATCAATGGGCAGAGCGTAAAATTAAAGGGTGTAAACCACCACGACACACATCCCGATACAGGAAGTGTTATGAGTGATGAGGCACTTAAGCTTGACCTGCTTAAAATGAAAGAGCTTAATATAAATACAGTAAGAGCCTCACATTATCCGCCCACACCGGAATTTTTAAATATGTGCGACGAGCTTGGTTTTTATGTTGTTGATGAAACCGATGTTGAATGTCACGGCTTTTGCACCTTCAAGGCAGAGTGGGCAGATTATAACACAAGGGTGGATGAGTGGATTCCGTCTATGCCTGAGTGGAAGGCTTCATTTATGGACAGGATTGAACGTATGGTAGAACGTGATAAGAATCATCCGAGTATTATAATGTGGTCAATGGGAAATGAGAGTAACTATCTTGAAAATCAGAAAGAAATGATAAAATGGACGAAGAAAAGAGACTCATCAAGACTTATTCACGATAATAATGCAACCAATAAGCACGATACAATGGGTAGCTCCGATTATCTTGATGCGGACGTGTATTCGCTTATGTATTCTTCAATTGATGATGTAGAAAAGATTTGTGAAAATCCTGAGATTATACGTCCGTTCTTCCTCTGCGAATATTCCCATGCGATGGGTAACG
>JAZQLM010000107.1:0-6309 GCA_045542655.1 Clostridia bacterium
TAAATAAATTGCATATATATGCTCTTTTTTTTAATTTGTTGATATTAACCCTGAAAATACTCCTTAATCTCTTATATTTACCGCCTGCATACCAGACAATTACACACGCAGGTTTTCTGAAAAGTCTGACTATAATTTTAACGGGAAATAAAACTGTCTTTAATAAAAATCTTATTAATTTTTTAATTATCAGTATGGCTTTTACCAAGACATTTAACGCCTTGTTTCTGATTATTAAGTAGTAGAGCATAAATCCTAATCCTATACAAAAAAATGCTCCGGCACGGATTTCGCCGCTGTTAAAATGGAATGTAAAATACAAAGAAATACCACCGCAAATAACACAAAACAGTATATCCTCAATAATTATACCTGTTTTTGAGACTTTAAAGACCTTTCTTTTTGCTCTTAAAATATCATATAAAAATCCACTTAAAATTCCGTTTAAAAAAACAATGCACAGATATACAACCTGTTCATTTAAACCTTGCTGCATAGTTAAATTCCCCTATCTGAAAAGCTTATTCCAAAATCCTCCTCCGTCTCCTTTTTCAGCTCCCGTATACTTTATTTCAGTTATATATCCCGCTATTTCAATATCACCCGCCTCTACATTAAGCCTGTTAATTTTAAAATCCTCGCCAAACAAATTCAGCACTCCCTCAGTGGTATAAATAATAATTTCACGTTCATCAAAGCTCTCTACGTCACTTATGCCTGTTATCATTATTTTTTCTCTGTCTTCAATGACAATTTTATGAATTCCCTTTATTTCATCCATATATCAAATCTCCTTTTTTACTGTTGTTAAATTATATTATGGAATATAAAAAAATATTCAAAGGCTTATTACCTTTGAATATTTTTAAGCTTTATTTAACAAAATAATACATAAGAGTTTCAACAGCCTCAAAGGAGATAAAAACTTCCCCGTATTCCATAAGATAGCCGTCAATAAATGATGAATTTTTACACCGCTCCGAAAATTCCGATATTTTATTATCTATCTCATAAAAGCCAAACATATCAGAAGGCTCAAGCCTTAAATAAAACTCATCCTTAAATTTATATACACAGCTTTCTCCGATGAATATATGCGATATTTCACCAACACCGCTGCATAACTCATCAAAAGAGGCAAACTTATATATCGCAAAGCTTTCCTTTTTCTTCTGCTTTTCAACCCTTTTGATTTTTATTTCAGCATTTTTAAGACGCAGCATAGGATTGCCCGTCAGAGCCTCCATAGCCTCAGCTTCGGAAGTAAACTTGCTGATAATCATAACAAAGCCTTCATCCTTTAAAGGAATTGCCTCAACAAATAATTTCGATGTACCTACAGAAAAAGCAAGCTCCTTTTCCGCCTGTTTAATCGCATGGCGGAAAAGCTCCTGTGCCTCAGGTGTATTATCGGTAAGCTTTTTAATGCTTACGTTCCAGTTCTTTACGTCTTCGCTGTTTATTTCAACTTTTATCTTGTTATCATTAATGCGTTCAATTTTCATTTTGACCAACTCCCTGCTAAATACATTGTAACACATAAATATAATTTTGAAAAGGTTAAAATTTTTACCAAATCAGCGGCCTTAAAAATACTATCTGTTATTAAATCTCTTGATTTTTTTGGTAGTTGTCTTTTCAAATTCAGTATCTCTGAATTTAATGTGTTTTATCTGCTTATAAGACGGCAGGATTTCGTTAAGCTTCTGAACATTTTCCTTTACAGTGTCAAGATTAGATTTATCCTCACAGTATATCTCGGCAACAAGTATGTCGTTTTCGCCGTATACTAATACCTCATCAACATTTTCAACCTTTAGAATTTCTTCCTCAATCTCTTCGGGATAAACATTTTTTCCGTTGCTTAAAACTATTATATTTTTCTTTCTTCCTGTAATAAATATAAATCCGTCATCATCAATTTTTCCAATATCTCCGGTATTGAACCAGCCGTCATCAAAGACCTCATCTGTCGCCTCGGGATTATTGTAATAACCCATCATAACGCAATCGCCCTTTACCCAGATTTCACCTTCGCCGTCCGGTTCAGGATTGACAATTTTAACCTCTGTTCCGGGAATTGCAGTTCCTACAGAGCCAAAACGTGAAAAATGGTTTCTGTTGGTGGAAACTATAGGCGAGCACTCTGTAATTCCGTAACCGTTAATGATTGAAATTCCGAAATCATCAAAGCCTGTTATGTACTTTTTATCAATAGGAGCACCACCCGAAATTAGCATCTCAAGTCTTCCGCCAAATGCTGCTCTTACAGACTTAAATAAAACAGGTCTTAAATCAATTCCTGTTTTTCTCATAGCATTACTGAATGAAATAAGCTTTTTAAGAATTTTGTCCTTTCCCTGCTTTTCAGCATTTTTCCAGATACTCTTATAAAACTTTTCAACCAGAAGCGGTACAAGTGAAATGTGTCCCGGCTTTGATTTTTTAATATCCGAGAGAATATTTCTGAGCTTTGAATTGATATAAACCGAATAACCACGAAGAATCATACAAAGAACGCCGGCAGTAAAACCAAAAGTATGATTAAGCGGAAGCAGAAGTGTTGTATCGCTTGGTATAAACAGATTTGATGAGCTTGCACACATATCATAAGTAAGATTTCTCTGATTAAGCATAACACCCTTTGGCTTTCCGGTTGTTCCTGATGTATAGATTATTGCACAAAGAGCCTCTTTATCAATCTCGTTAGATACAAAATCGTTGTTTCCGCAAGATAAAAGCTCTGCTCCCTTTTTGATAAGCTCAGCCATTTCATCAATACAAATATATGTATCAACCGTCTCAGGTGTGAGTGCCTTTATTTCGTCTGCAGCATTTTTCTTTGTCTTTCCGTACACCAAAACCTTTGCTCCGCAGTCATTTAAAAGATTTGTAACCTCGTCTGCACCAAGCTCCTTATCAATCGGAACTATAATCTGTGAACCGCATACCGCAGAAAAATATGTTACAATCCATTCATAGCTGTTTTCGCCATAGAGTGCTATTTTTTCTCCTCTTAAGCCCAGACTGTAAAAATATGTACCCATAGCATCTATATCCTTTTTCATCTGTGAAAAGGAAACTGCCATTTCTTTTTTGTTCTCTTCATATCTGAAGGCAATTTTTTCGTCATAATTCTCCGCAGCATACTCAATCAGATGCTTTAGGTCTCTTACCTGTGGTACTTTGTAAAATTCATACTGTTGATTTTTCATATAAATCAATCCTTTCAAATTATATGTTAATATATCATTTATATTCTCAGTTTTCTTCAGGTTCAACATTTAAAGAGGCTATTTTGATTACCGACCTCTTTAATGCCGTCCTTGAATTTTTCCACGGTTCATCCTTAAATCTGTAATCAAATTTTTTTATAAACCAGTCAAGCTCGCCGTGAACTCTTAAGAGCTCAGCTTTCTGCTTTTCGTATATTAATGCAAAAAATTCACAAAAATCCTTTTCACTGAGTTTTTTCTCGGCTACCTTAATTATTTTATCAAAATGGCTTATACAAAAGCCCTTTGACTCCGCCACCCTTTTCTTAAAGTCGGGCTCTTTTTTCCACATATACACAAAAGTATCGTAAAATTTTTCCATATCCGAGTTAATCTTATCACATATAAAGCAGGATTTTTCAAGGGACTCAGCCTCACTTTTCAGCTCAGAGTCAGCCTTTTTTCGCATAAATCTCCCCTTTATTTTTTTCGATGAGCTGTACCAGCTGTCATACCTTGAGAGTATCTCATCATAGTGGGAATAAAGCATTAACGCAAGTCCGAGACGGTTATTCTCTTTATACATCATATTATAATGTTCCCTGCAAAATCCCTTGCTGTTTGTAATTATACGGCTGTCAGGTTCCATATAGGAAGGTCCGAGTGCATATTCAACCGCCCTTTTTTCAAGGGACTCAAACAAGGAGCAAAAAGGACATTCTCCTTCCTTTTCAAAGGCTTCACTTAGGGGAATTGTATATATCTGTTCTTTCAAAATACTTTCCTCTGTTTCTATATAATTCTATCGTCGTTAAATACTGTATTTTCATCTTCAGCATCATCATTATCCCCGTATTTTTCGGGATCGGCTTTTGCAAGCATATATTCCTTTATAACGGGATATACGTTAAAGTTAATAATAAATCCTGTTGTACTTATAAGAATTAATATTTCAAGCAAGACAAATACCAAAAGGTAAATTCCAAAATATCCGCCGCTGTATATACTCATAAACGGTATACCCATATGCACAAATAAAACAAGCACCAAGGTCAGAAAATTTCTCGGAAGCTTAGCAAGGGCAAACAGGAATGAGTTTCTGTAAACATCCTTAATAGACAGCTTAAATGTAACCATAAGCGGATATATATAAAAATGAGCGAGTGTGTACATAAACGCAAGACAAACGATAACATATCTCATAAAATACAATGCATTCGCCTGAGTTCCGTAGAAATAGTATGAGAACACAAATGCCGCAAAAACAACGACATCAATCAGGAAAACAACTATTGACTGCTTAAAGTTATCCCTTGTATGCTGCCAGAAATCACTGAAAAGCCAAGCGTGCTCCTCTCTTGAATAATTCCTTAAAACATAAGTAAATCCGCAGCTTACAGGTCCTGCCCCCCACAATACCGTAAAGAGAAGAGACATATACACTCTGATAACCAAATCAACGATTGCCATATTCTTCATAAATTCAGGATTTGAAGCCGCCGTCTCTGCAGCTGTTCCCGAAAACTCAGCAATAAGCGGCATCGCTCCGTTTAAAATAACGGACGAAACCAGACCTGAAACAAAAAACATTATAACAAATGTGGGTATATTTGCTATCAGATATAAAAGATTAAGCTTTAAAAGCTTCCAGAATTTTCTGAAATACAACTCAAAGAATGCAAACAGTCCTCTTTTTTTAGGTGCATTTTTGTCTACACCCTTTCCCTCTTTCGTAAAATCACCAATTCCAAAAAAACCAGCCATAAAATTTTAAAATCTCCTTTTACACGTTTATTAATTATTAATCTACAGTAATATAAGGCAAAATTTTCTCAAATCTACTGTCCGAAATTCCCTCAATATGAAGAAGCTGTTTTTCGCTTGTAAAGCCCCCGACCTTCTCACGAAGCTCAATTATTTTTTCAGCAGTTTCAGAGCCAATATCAGGGAGAGATTCAAGTTCTCTTTTTACGGCAGTATTTATATTTACCACACCAGTCTCAGCCTTTTCGTCCGTATAATAAAACGGCTCATCCTGAGAAAATCTCTCATCTGGATCATACGGAAGCTGCTCTTTATTTATAAGATTATAGCCTATCACAAAAAGAGACATTATTATCACCGCAACAGGTATAATCCTTAATCTGAGGTAAGTTTTCTTATCCATTATTCCGCCTCTTAAAAATTAACAATTACATAATCAAAATAATTATAACATAACTTTTCGACATTTACAACTATTTTTTCATTTTTTAAAAGGGCGTTAAAAAAATACTAGTCCGCTTACAATATAATATACATACAAAAACAGCTGCAGGCGGCAGCTGTTTTTGTATTCTTACTATACTTTCAGTTTAAATCCTGATTTTTCAAAGCTTGCAATTATCTTATCTGTAATTTCCTGTACTTCTTCTCCTGTCAGAGTCCTTTCTGCAACTGAAAATTCAAATCTTACGGTTATACTTTTTACGCCTTCACTTTCATAAACATCAATAAGTCCGACATTCTTAAGCTCGGGAATTTCAAGCTCCTTCCAAAGCTTTGAAAGCTCTCCGTAGTTTTTTCCCTCCGGCATTACCACAGACAAATCAACGTCCACGGACGGGAACTTTGACGGTTCATCAAATACGATTCCAAAAACCTCAGCCTTTGCCAAATCGTCCATATCAATTTCAAAGCACACAATTGCCGCATTTTTATCAATTTTAGAAACATTGCTCGGATGAAGTGTACAGAGAGTACCAACCTCTACGCCGCTTATAACAATTTGAGAGGTATTCTTCGGATGCTGCCAGTTATGCTTAATCTCAATATTTTTAAATTCAGCAACATTATGCTTAAGTGCCGAAGAAATATATCTTATCATTGAAACAGCTTCAAAGAACAGCTCTTTTTCTGTTTTTGTACGGTCAAAAAGTACAACACCGAGACGTCTTTTTTCTTTGCAAAGTCCCTCACTGTCCGTTCCGTCAACAACTCTTCCTACCTCAAAAATACCGAATTTTTCAGCATATCTGCGATTTTCGTAAGTAAAGCTTAGAAGCGTCGGAAGCATAGAATTTCTTATTGTTCCGTTTTCGGGAGTTGCAATATT
>JAZQLM010000108.1:0-4777 GCA_045542655.1 Clostridia bacterium
CTCCGAATTTGAAAACACCTCAAGCGTTCTCGCAAGAACCGGTACTTTGTCGATAAGCAAAAACTGTTTATTTTTATCAGATTTCATACGTCTGCCGCTTCCCGCAGCGGCAATTATCGCAATATTCAAGTATTTAACCTCCGTAAATTTTATTCAAACTCAAACAAAAGAACCTCAAGTTCTTCATATGTAGTCTTTTTTGCAATCAAAAGTTCTGAAATAAGGATATGCTTAGCATTGCTGAGCATTTTCCTTTCTGCATTTGACAAAGATTTTTGTCTGTCACGAATATAAAGGGTTTTTGTAATTTTCGCAATATCCTGTAAACTTCCGAGACGCATACGCTCCATATTATCCCGATAACGCTTGTTCCAGTTACTTTCAAAGACATCACCCTCGTACTCTTTAAAAAGCTGAATTACCCTGTCCGCCTCCTGCTCATCTGAAACATCCCTGATACCGATTTCTTCGAGATTATCAATGGGTATCATAACTTTCATATCCCCGATAGGAATTTGAAGAACATAGTAATCATGTGTATTTCCGAGGACCTTTTTTGTTTCTATGCCGACAATTGTGCCGGCACCGTGCATAGGATATACTATTTTGTCACCAATCTTAAACACAGTAAGACTTCCTTCCGAATGAAAATATAATGTAATTAATAAACTGTATACAGGTAAATTTTTACGGCAAAAAGCAACCAAAACTTTTTGCCGTATGTTACCATATGAGTATATTATATCACAAATTATTACAATTTTCAAACAAATTTTTCAAAAATTTACAATTTTTTTAAACAAATTTGTTTATCGCATCTTTAATATTATCAAACGGGTGAAGCTTTATACTTTCAAAGGATGGAAGCTTCTTCATATTTACCGCAGGAATAATGCAGTTTTTAAACCCCATTTTTTCAGCTTCCTTAATGCGTGCTTCAAGAAACGAAACCGAGCGTAGTTCTCCCGTAAGTCCTACCTCGCCTATAGCTGCCGTCGAAAAATCTACAGGTGAATTTTTAAAGCTTGACGCAATAGCAAGCACCGCACCCAAATCAATAGCCGGCTCATTTATGCGTATTCCTCCTACTATATTTATATACGCATCATAGCTTGAAAGCCTTAGCCCTGCACTCTTTTCAATAACCGCAAGCAGCATCATCGCTCTGCTAAGCTCAAATCCGCTTGTCATTCTTCTTGGATTCGGAAAAGCACTTGATGATATTAATGCCTGCACCTCGGAAAGCACAGGTCTGGTTCCTTCCATAGCACAGACGATACACGAGCCTGCCGTATTCTGAGGTCTCCCCGACAAAAGAGCGGCAGACGGATTTGGAATTTGAGTAAGTCCCTTTGAATCCATTTCAAAGACACCGATTTCATTCGTTGAACCGAAACGGTTTTTTACCGCTCTTAATATTCTGTATGACTGATTTCTCTCACCCTCAAAATACAAAACCGTATCCACCATATGTTCAAGAACCTTAGGACCGGCAAGAGAGCCCTCCTTTGTCACATGCCCTACAAGAAATACCGAAACATCATTTTCTTTTGCAATTTTCATAAGAGTGGTTGTAATATCACGAATTTGAGTAATATTACCAGGTGCCGACGAAATTTCAGGGTTATACATAGTCTGAACCGAGTCGCATATTAATATTTCAGGCTTTGTCTTAAGTACATAATCAGCAATCAATGATATATTATTTTCAGAATATATTTCAAGATTTTCCGTAGTAATACCAAGTCTTTCGGCACGGATCTTTATCTGCTGCTGTGATTCTTCACCTGAGGCATAGAGAATTTTACCCGACCTTGACATAGTTTCGCATATCTGAAGGAGCAGGGTAGACTTTCCTATACCCGGATCACCGCCGACAAGCACAAGCGAACCTCTCACAAGACCGCCGCCTAAAACTCTGTCAAGCTCGTCCATTCCTGTTTTATACCTTGACTCTTTTTCCGTATTTATTCCCGAAAGGGTTTTCGGAGTTGACGTAAAGGAAGCAAGCGGAGCAGAAAGTCCGCTGCTTTTCACAGCGGCAACTATCTCTTCTTCCATAGTATTCCACGAATTACAGCAGGTACATTTTCCAAGCCACTTGGGTGACTGATAACCGCATTCCGTACATATATACACTGTTTTAGTTTTCATTATACACAATCCCTTCCATTGCTTTTGAAAAAACACACAGACTACTTATCATTATCTATATGTATTTTCGGCACTTCATTAAAGCTCAACACCAAGAAAATGCTTAGCAAGTATGCCCACAACAAAGGATACTACTGCAACGCCAACACTTATAAGCGACATCTCTAAAAATCTCGGCTTAAACTTTTCGCCCTTGGCAACTGAAATATAATATGTAAACCCTGCAATAATCAATATCACAACCGCAATCATAGAAAATAACGCAACCATATATCTCGCATTATCAAATATCAGATACGGAATAATAAGAAGAGCAACCGTAATTAAATAAGCAATACCCGTATAACTGCAGGATTTTAAAGCATCCGTTCTGCCTTCGCTTTTGGCCGCTAAAAACTCACTGGATGCCATTGAAAATGTTGCCGAAATTCCCATAATAAGTCCGGATAACGCTATAAGCCGTGTGTTTTGCATAGCAAAAGTAAATCCGGCAAGCGAGCCGGTAAGCTCCACAAGTGCATCATTCATTCCCAAAACCATACTGCCTACATACTGAAGTCTTTCCTCATCCAGCATATCAAGGAGTGCCTCCTCATGTTCTTCTTCCTGCTGTCTTATCTGTACACTTTCCTCAACTTCTTCATGAAGAATAGCATATTCTTTTTGCGATGCTTCCTCTCCGTTTTCCATTAATTTAACAGCAAAAGTGAATCCCAAAACACGGGCAATAAGCTTGTACTTAAACACCTTGAATTTTTCCGGCTTCATTTCAATCCCCGTATAGTTTTTCCAGATTTCATAATGTGCTTTTTCTTCATCAGCAAAACGAATGAGTGTTTTTTTATTCTCCTCACCCTTTGCAAATTCAGCAATTTCTCTGTAGATAAAACTCTCTGTCAATTCATTTTGCTGCATTTTTTTGATTATTCCAATTGCTTTTTCTGATAGTACCTTTACCATTTTTCCACCTCTTAAAAATTCATATTAAATATTATTATATACTCTCATCGGACATCTATCCGGTCTTTTGGAAGCTTTTTCAAAAACCTCAGCACAAGCGGTGCACAAATAAAAAACGCAAGTATATCTGCAATCGCCTGAGCTGACTGAACACCAAAAAGTCCAAATTTTTTTGTCATTATCAATAAAATAGGTATAAACAATATACCGCTTCTGAGCATTGATAAAAACGTAGCCTTTTTGTTTTCTCCTATACTTTGAAAAAGCATATTTGAACAGATCGTAAGCGGATGAAAGAAAAGGGACAACAGCTGCAATTTCAAGCTGAGCGTACCTATTGCTATAACCGTTTGGTCATCACGGAAAAGTCCTATTAAGCGATTGGAAAACAACAAGCCAACCACAACAAACACGCCAAGCAAAATCTCCCCTGCCCCTAAAGTAAAATAAAATGCCTTTTTCACTCTCGAATATATCTTTGCCCCGTAATTAAATGACGCCACGGGCTGAAAGCCCTGACCAATACCAAGTCCCACAGCAAATATAAAAAACGTAATTCTGTTCACAATGGACATCGCCGCAACTGCAGCATCACCACCGCAACCACCTGCTAAGTTATTCAGCATCATCGTAGCAAGACTGCTTAACCCCTGACGGCAAAGACTTGGAAATCCCGTTGCCATAATCAAAAATATACCTTTTGGATTTTCTTTTATATACTTTACCGAAAGCTTGCTTTGAGTTTTTCCTCTTAAAAACACGGAAAGCAGAATTATAAATCCCACAACCTGCGAAATAGCCGTAGAAAGTCCCGCACCGGCTATACCCATATCAAGTCCGAATATCAGTATCGGATCGCCGATTATATTCAAAATACCGCCAATCGTAAGACCAATCATAGCAAAAAAGGCTTTACCCTCATATCTTAAAATATTATTTAAGGCAAAGCTCGCCATAGTGACAGGCGAAGCTATAAGAATATATACTCCGTATCCCTTCGCATAAGGAAGAATTGTTTCAGTACTTCCAAGCATTCGCATAAGAGGCTCTATAAATATAAGTCCCAGAACACCAATCAGCGTCCCCGTAAAAAGACACGCTACAATGCTTAAAGAAGCGAAAATACTTGAGCTGTGAATATCTTTTTCCCCCAGCTTCCTTGCAATTACACTCCCCGCACCATGACCAAACATAAACCCAAACGCCTGAATTATTGCCATCAATCCAAAGACAACCCCAACTGCACCGCTGGCACTGTTGCCAAGCTCACTTACAAAATAAGTATCTGCCATATTATAAATATTAGTCACCAGCATACTTATGGTTGTAGGAATGCCCAAGGTGACTACAAGCTTTGATATAGGCCATGTAGTCATTTTTTCGTATTGACTTATTTCATCACCCTTTTTCATATGTTCATCTCTTTTCATGATTATAAAAGTATTTTTACTGGATATAAGGTTTAGATGCAGCTTAGGCTCGTTCTTGTTTTGAAGGGAACCTTTTTTCCCGACTATATCCGGAATGTTTATATAATTTTGTCAAGTCAGGAGAACAGTGAATATTAGGATCTACTATTTTCACCCGAACAGTTTCCATTAGTACCCGCAGGAATGTTAGATTTCCCTG
Source organism: Clostridia bacterium (assembly GCA_045542655.1). Classification (GTDB taxonomy): domain Bacteria; phylum Bacillota; class Clostridia; order Monoglobales; family Monoglobaceae; genus RGIG8709. The sequence continues at coordinate 4,744 of JAZQLM010000108.1, forward strand.
CCCAATATGTAAATATTTTATCGGCAGACTAATT
>JAZQLM010000109.1:0-13496 GCA_045542655.1 Clostridia bacterium
GAATTTTATACTTTGGCTGCGGCGGTGCATTGGGGTTTGATATGCTTGCCGCTGAAACGGTTATAAGCTTAAAGGAAAAATACGGACATATAAGGCTCATACTTGTTCTGCCCTGCAGACAGCAGGACAAGTACTGGAAGAAAAACGAAAAAGAAAGGTATATAAAAATAATCGACTGTGCAGACAAGGTTATTTTTACTTCTGAGCAATATTTTTCAGGATGTATGCAAAAGAGAAACCGTCACCTTGTTGACCACAGCAGTGTATGTGTTGCTTATATGAGAAAAAATACAGGCGGGACTGCTTACACCGTAGATTATGCAAGAAGCTGCGGAACGGAATTGGTATTACTGTAAATTTTTATTGTTAAAAGTTTCATATATATCCTAAAATCATTGTTGAAAATGCCAATTATGATAAAAAACTGTTGTAATTTGCCGATTTTCGTGTTAAAATAAATTTTATGTAGAAAACGAGCTTGTTGCTTGTTGATGGATTAATTATTTGGGAGAAACACTATGTTACAGAAAAAGTGGTTATTAAAAGAATTTGATAAAAACTGTGTTATCAGCATTTCCAAGGAATTGCATATTTCACCGATAACAGCCATAATTTTATATAACAGAGGAATACGCAAAAATGATGAAATATCTGAATTTTTGAATGCAGATGTAAGCTCACTGCATGATCCGTACCTTCTTAAGGATATGGATAAGGCTGTAGAAAGAATTGGTATAGCTAAGGAGAAAAATGAGAAGATTACAATTTACGGTGATTATGATGTTGATGGTATAACCAGTATTGCCATATTATACAAGCATCTTACAAGTCTCGGCTTTGAGGTTGATTACTATGTTCCCGACCGTATTCAGGAGGGCTATGGTGTAAATACTGAGGCTCTTGACAAGATTAAAAATTCGGGTACGAGCCTTATTATAACCGTTGATACAGGAATAACAGCGGTTGAAGAGACAGATTATGCAAAGAAGCTTGGAATGGATATAATAATTACTGACCACCACGAATGTAAGGAGTCTATCCCCAAGGCTTATGCCGCAATTGATCCAAAGAGAAAGGACTGTACATATCCTTTTAAAAATCTTGCCGGTGTCGGGGTTGCATTTAAGCTTATTCAGGCACTTGATACTTCGGCTGATTTAAAATCGCTTATGGATATGTATGCAGATTTAATCTGCCTTGGAACGGTTGCAGATATTTCTCCCCTTATTGATGAAAACAGAATTTTGGTAAAAGAAGGTCTTAGCCGTTTTGAAACCACAGAAAATATTGGACTTAAGGCGTTAATTGATGTATCTACAAATAATTCAAAAGCAATAACAACTTCTACAATAGGTTATATAATTGCACCGAGAATTAATGCAAGCGGACGACTTGGCTGTGCCTCAAGAAGCGTTGAGATGTTTCTTACCGATGATAAGGAAAAGGCTTATGAGCTTGCAAATGATTTGTGCAGGGAAAATACAATAAGACAGCAGACAGAGCAGATGATGTTCTCGGAGGCTCTTGAGTATATAGAAGACCACCCTGAAATAAAGAATGATAATGTTTTAGTGATACCGCATAAGAACTGGCATCACGGAATAGTGGGAATTGTTTCCTCGAAGATTACAGAAAAGTTTTATAAGCCGTCAATTTTGTTTGCTATAGACGGCGACGAGGCAAAGGGTTCAGGCAGAAGTATAAGCGGATATAACCTTTTTGAAGCACTTGAAAATTCGTCGGAGCTACTGCTAAAATTTGGCGGACACGAGCTTGCGGCAGGTCTTTCGATAAAGACTGAGAATATTGATAAGTTCAGGAAAATGATAAACGGTTATACACCCCGTGAAATGTCAGACGATGCACTGATACCTACAATTTCGGTTGATGCAATAATTAAGGTTGGCTATATTAATCTTGATACTGTTGACGAAATCAATAAATTACAGCCGTTTGGCGTGGAAAATCCGGCGCCCGTGTTTGCTGTTAAGAATTTGAAAATCCATAGAATAAGTACAATGAGCGAAGGAAAACACCTCAGAATGACACTTTTTAAAGAGGGTAAGTTTATTGATGCAGTTGGATTTGGTATGGGTGAGTACTTTAGTTTTCTGAAAGAGGGCAATTTTGTTGATGTTGCTTTCGGAATAGATATTAATGATTATAAGGGTTTTCAGAATGTTCAACTTATTTTAAAGGATATTAAACTGACGGAAGTGGAATAATTGGTAAATACAGATTTTGAAAGCTTAAAAAGTAAAATTGAAAAATATAATCCCACCGGAGATTTTGTTCTGCTTAAAAAAGCGTATGACTGGTGTATGAAAAAACACGAAGGTCAGTTCCGTGTATCGGGTGAGCCGTATTCGACTCACCCTCTTGCTGTTGCAAATATAATTGCTGATATGGAGCTTGATGTAAGCTCGGTTGCGGCAGCTCTTTTGCATGATGTAGTTGAAGATACCGAAGCCACAGAGCTTGATATTAAAAATGAGTTCGGCGAAAATATTGAGCTTTTGGTTTCCGGCGTGACAAAGCTTAGTCAGATACCTTACCATACAAAAGAGGAACAGCAGATTGAGAGCCTGAGAAAAATGTTTCTTGCTATGGCGAAGGATATACGGGTTATTGTAATAAAGCTTGCTGACAGACTCCATAATATGAGAACACTAAAGAGTATGCCTGAGGATAAACAAAGACAAAAGGCAAGGGAAACTCTGGAGGTTTATGCCCCTCTTGCACACAGGCTTGGTATGTCTAAAATTAAGTGGGAGCTTGAGGATTTGTCTTTAAGATACATTGATCCGATAGGTTATTATGAAATTGTAGATAAAATTTCTCAGAAGAGAGAAGAACGTGAAGACTATATTACAGAAATTATGGATGTCCTTGAAAAGAGACTTCATGAGCTTAATATAAAATCACATATCGAGGGAAGAGCTAAGCATTTTTACAGTATATACAGAAAAATGTTTATGCAGAATAAAACGATTGATGAAATATATGATTTATTTGCAGTCCGTGTAATTGTCGAGGATGTGGCAGAATGCTATGCGGTGCTCGGTATGGTTCACGATTTATTTAAGCCTATGCCGGGAAGGTTTAAGGACTATATCGCTATGCCGAAACCAAATATGTATCAGTCGCTTCATTCCACACTTATCGGACCTAACGGAACGAGCTTTGAAATTCAGATAAGAACGTGGGATATGCACAATACTGCTGAAAACGGCATTGCCGCGCATTGGAAATATAAGGAAGGCAAGGTCGGAAAATCTGAATTTGATGATAAGCTTAACTGGATAAAACAGCTTCTTGAAATACAGAAGGATATGACAAATGCCGAGGAATTTATGAATACGCTGAAAATAGATATGTTCAGCGACGAGGTATTTGTATTCACACCAAAGGGTGATGTTGTAAACCTTCCTGCCGGCTCAACTCCGATTGATTTTGCGTATGCTATCCACAGTGCAATAGGTAACAAAATGCACGGTGCAAAGGTAAACGGAAAAATCGTTACACTTGACTACAAGCTTATAAACGGGGATATTATTGATATTATAACATCTAACGGTGTACACGGACCTAACCTTGACTGGCTGAAAATTGCAAAGACATCTCAGGCAAGGAATAAGATAAACCAATGGTTTAAAAAGGAAAACAGAGCGGAAAATGTCCAAAAGGGTAAAGAAATTCTTGAAAAAGAGCTTAAAAAAGCACTTTTACCTGTAAGCTTTATGACGGATATGGAGATAATAAATCCTCTCCTTAAAAAGTATGGCTTCCGTTCAGAAGAGGATATGCACGCAACACTTGGTTACGGGGGTTCAAACGCAGGGAAATTCCTGACAAAATTCAAGGAAGAATGCAGGAAACGTGTTCCTGTTCAAGAGACTCAGCCGAGCATCGTCACCGAACAGCTTGTTAAAAAGACGAGAAAACCGAATACAAGCGGTGTAATAGTTGAGGGGATTGAAAACTGTCTTATCAGGCTTTCGCATTGCTGTGCACCCGTTCCTGGTGATGAAATTGTAGGCTTTGTTACGAGAGGAAGAGGGGTTGCAATTCATCGCGCCAATTGTATGAATATAAATCCTTCTAACCTTACGGAGGAAGAAAAAAGCCGTTTTGTGAAAGTGTTCTGGGCAGACAGTATAGACACTGATTTTCAGGTCAATGTTGCCCTTACTGCAAACGACAGGGCTTCGCTTTTAGCAGATGTTGCCGCTGTTATCGGTGAATATAAGATTTACTTGCATAACCTGAACGCAAGAACACTTAAAAACAGTGTTGCTATTATAGAGATGACTCTCGAAATTAAAAATATGGAACAGCTCGAAAAGGTTTTAAAATCCTTAAGAGCGGTTGATGGAGTAATTTCGGTTGTCAGAAGAAAGCAATAATAGGATTTTGGGTGATTTTATGGAAATAAAGCGTTTTATATACGGAAGCTGTATGGCAAACAGCTACGTGTTGTCATCGGAAGTTTCAAAATCGGCTGTACTGTTTGACTGTTCAGGGGCAAACGACAAAATTTTAGAGTATATTGCCGAAAATCAGCTTATTTTGAAGGCGATTTTCTTAACGCACGGTCATTTTGATCATATAAGCGGTCTATATGAGCTCAGAGAAAAAACAGGTGCAAGGGTGTATATTTATGAGGCTGAAAACGTCTTTCTTTCGGATGTAGGTCTTAATTTAGCTGATTTTGACGATTCTTTTAAAAACGAAAAAATGCTTGATACAGCAGATGTTCTTTTAAATGATGGTGATACTGTTAAAATTGATGATTTGTTAGTTGAAGTTATTCATACACCGGGGCATACAACAGGATGTCTGTGCTATAAAGTCGGAGACAGCCTGTTCAGCGGTGATACATTGTTTAAGCAAAGCATTGGCAGAACCGATTTTCCGACGGGTGATTACGGAGAGGAAATCAGCTCAATACATAGAAAACTTATGGTGCTTGACGATAATATTAAGGTTTATCCGGGGCATGGTTTTTCAACAACAATAGGAAACGAAAGAAGGGAAAATCCTTACTTATGAATAGTATAAGTCCTTGGGGAATACTTACGGGAATACGTCCTGTTAAGATTGCCGCAAAGCTTATTTCGGACGGACTGACCGATGAAGAAGTAATTAAATATTTTGTTAGCGAGTGCAAGACATTGCCTGACAGGGCAGAGCTTGCACTTAATCTTGCTAAGAAGGAAAAAAGACTTACAGCGGATATGTATTCAGACGGAGTGAGTCTGTATATTGGTATACCATTTTGCCCTACGAGGTGTCTTTACTGCTCTTTTATAAGTAACAGCGTAAAAAGTTCAAAGCAATATATAGATGGCTATATCGAATGTTTGAAGAAGGAAATCAAATACACCTCCGAAATAATTAAACATAATAAAAACAGGGTTGAAACCGTGTATATTGGTGGAGGTACGCCGACAACACTTTCTGCAAAACAGCTCGATGAGATATTTTCCGAGCTTTTTAGTTGCTTTGATTTGTCGCAAATCAAGGAGTTTACCGTTGAAGCAGGAAGACCTGACACAATTACTAAGGATAAGCTTGAGACTATTAAAAGATATAATATTGACAGAATAAGTATTAATCCGCAGACTATGAATTTAAAAACTCTTGAAACCATCGGGAGAAATCATACCCCATCGGATATTATAAGGGCGTATGAGCTTGCCCGTGAGGTTGGTATCGGCATTATAAATATGGATGTGATTGCAGGTCTGCCCGGTGAGAGCGTTGAGGATTTTAAGTATACGCTCAGTGAGGTAGAAAAGCTTGCACCTGAAAACACAACTGTCCATACAATGTGCATAAAGCGTTCATCGAGGCTCAAAGAGACAATTTCTGAATATGACCTTTCAGCAGGCGATACTGTCTCAAAAATGGTTGAGTTTTCAAAAGAATATTTGAATAGATTTGAAAAAGAGCCGTATTACCTCTACAGACAAAAACAGATGCTTGGAAATCTTGAAAACATAGGTTATGCAAAAACCGGTTTTGAGAGCCTTTATAACATTTATATTATGGAAGAGCTGCAAACTATTATTTCGATGGGGTGCGGCGGTGTTACAAAAACGGTAGACAGAAAAAATGACAGAATAGAGCGAATTTTTAATGTAAAAGAACCGAAGGAATACATTGAGCGGATAGATGAAATGCTTAAAAGAAAAGATGTGCTGAAATACGGAGATTTATATTAATCTGATAAGGCGGTGATTGGTTTGAATAGAAAAACCGAAATCTCAGTTTTAAATGTTTTGCTATGCCTGATGGTGATTTTTATACACGTTACCTCATACCCTATTACCTCACTTTCTGCGGACAGTCTTGCGGTAAAAATGCTGTATCCGCTCCAGAAGCTTTGCGGGGTAGCAGTGTACGGCTTTATATTTCTGAGTGGCTTAAAGCTCTTTTTGGGCGGCAGGAAGGTAAGCCTCAAAAAATATTATTTTTCAAGGCTTAAAAGAGTTTATTTGCCGTATGTTGTATTTACGGTTGTATATTATCTCTATGAGGTGCAAAGGGGTTATTTTACCTTTAATCCGAACGAGCTGGCGGTGTTTTTATTAAACGGTAACGTTGAGTGCCATCTATACTTCGTTGTGATAATTATGCAGTTTTATATCTTGCTTCCCTTGTGGCGGTATCTGATAAACAATAAACATTCTGCGGTAATTCTTTTAGCTTCGGCAGTACTTAATATTTTGTTTGTATATAAGCTTCCTCTCTTTTTGGAAATGGTGGGGATTAAAGGCTTTTCATATAATGACAGAGTGTTTACATCGTACCTGTTTTTCTGGGTACTCGGATGCTTCTGCGGAAAGAATTATGAAAGGTTTAAAAATATACTTACGAAAAACTTATCGGTGTACCTGTTGCTTTTTTCGGCAGCTTTTGTTATGGACACTTTTCTGTCATTTAAAGCATTTACGGGACAGAGCTTTTATGCTGTGGGAGAGGCGGTTCATCTTTTATACTGCTTTTCTGCGATTTTGTTTTTGTATTCGGCGGTGCTTATTTTCAAGGATTGCAGGCTGGCAAACAATAAATTTATGAAATCCGTCGATGCCGCAAGCTTTGAAATTTACCTTGTCCATATTTTGTTCGTTCATATAGTTAATGATATAATAGTAAATCATTTATCAGTCGGTGTTTTGGAGGCCTATGCGATAAGATTTATTTCGGTTTATATTCTAAGCATTGTATCGTGCGTTTTATATAAAAAATTAATATCCGTTAAAAAAGGATAGGGATGGTTTTATAAGCTGTCCCTATCTTTTTATATGACAAAAATTAACAAAAATAGAATTAACAAGCTGCCAATTTATGACAGTTTTTTTGTATTCTAAAAGGTATAATTTTTAATATCACATAAGAAAATTATATTTTAAGGAGAATACATATGACGGAACCGGTAATTGCTGCATATCAGAGAATTAAGCATAATAATGGAAAAAAGGTTAAGAAAAAAATATCAAAAAAAGAGGCAGGTAAAATACTATTATATAAATCTGCCGGAATTTTTATTTCTATGGCGATGCCGTACGGGAATTTTGCACCCCTCGGACTTGCGTTTTTGAGTATGGAGCGAAGACTTGGGAGGGGGGCAGGTATCACTCTTTTAATGACTATGATAGGTAGCCTGTTTTTAGGAAGTAAAATCTTATCGGCAAAATATATTGCGGCAGAGCTTATATATGCCGCTGTTTTATTTGTTCTTGAAAAGGGTGTAAGAATTTCTATGCCGGCGGCACTGGGGACGGCACTTGTTTCGCTTTTTTTGTCGGGGATGATGGTTTTATACTGGCAGGGAATAACGGCATTTTCGGTTTCTATGCTTGCACTTGAGCTTTTGGTTACTGCCGCCGGTGTAATTATTATGGACATATTTAAAAATATAAAATTCAGCAGGCAAAATGCATTAAACAATCTGAATAATGAGGAACGTTTAGCACTTTTTGCCGTTCTTGGTATGCTTCTTATAGGCTTTAAAAATATTTATATCGGTAATGTGATTTCGGTAATGAATATTATAGCGGCACTTCTTATTTTAATTGCAGGAATTTCTACCAATGCACCTGTTGCTGCCTCGTGCGGAGTTATTATAGGGCTTTTGTGCGGAATTGAAACGGATTATTTTTTGCCTATGATTGGTGCTTTTGGGTTTTGCGGTTTTCTTACAGGGCTTTTCTCGAAATTCGGAAAAGGTGGAAGTGCGGCAGGACTTATTCTTGCTAATGCAGTTTTAGTTGTATATACGAATAATGCAATAGAGCCTATGCTTAAAATTTATGAAATTTTTGCCGCCGCAGCGGCATTTATATTTATTCCGTCAAAGCTTATCAATGATTTAAGAGTAACCTTTGAAATGAATTCGGTTAATAAAGATACGCTAATCAGAATGAAGGACAGTATAAAAATGAGATTAAGGGCGGTGTCGGAAAGCTTTGGTGCGATGTCTGAAACACTTCAGAAATTATCGGACAGGACGAATAATGCCGATGTTTCGGATATTTCAATGATGTTTGACTGTATTGCCGATAAAATATGTAAAAAATGCAGAAAATCGGCGGTATGCTGGGGAAAAAACTTTAATTCTACATACAGAGGACTCTTTTCCTTGCTTGAAATTTTAGAAAGAAACGGCGAAATAGATTTTGAAAGCGTTGAAAATCATTTATCGGACAGCTGTCTTAATAAAAATATGCTTCTTTCGGAGCTTACAAAACAGTACGATATATTAAGTGTAAGACGGATATGGAAAAACAGGGTTAATGAAAACAGAGAGCTTACCGGACAGCAGCTTCTCGGAGTTTCGAGGATAATGGACGATATTGCGTGCGAGCTTGATAAGAAAAGCTTTTATGTACCAAGCAGTATGAATATAAGAAATTCGCTCGAAAATAAAGGCTTTAAGGTTAAGGATATAAATGTTAGCTGTGACTCTCACGGAAAATATAAAATTGAAATAACAATAAAATCGTCCTTTCTTAAAAATTACGGTCAGGAAAAGATTAAATGTATTATTGACCGTATTTGCTCAAAGGACATGACGCTCAGGGTAACCGGACTTGAAGACGGAAAATATTCACGGATTTTTATAAGCGAGACGGAAAAGTTTATGGTTGAGCCGGGAATTGCAGTTGCTTCTGCTTCCGGTAAAAGCGGTGATAATTACAGATTTTTCAAACTCGGGAACGGAAAGTATGTTATTATTTTAAGTGACGGAATGGGGACGGGCGAGATAGCCTCAAGGGAAAGTAAGGCGATAATTGAGCTTTTGAATGTAATGCTGTCATCAGGCTTTGATAAAAAAATTGCTGTAAAGCTTATTAATTCAATTATGGTAATGAAATCCGATGAACAGGCATTTGTTACTATTGATATTTGTATTATAGATTTGTATACAGGGGAAATAGAGTTTATAAAGACAGGTGCAGAGCCGAGCTTTATAAGGCATGGAGATGCAGTAAATGTCGTAAAGGCAGCCTCACTTCCTGCCGGCATAGTAGCCGAGGCAGAGCCGGAAATATTTTTGGAGAGAGCTTATGACGGAGCGACAATTGTTATGATTACGGACGGAGTTGAATCAAGAAAAACAGGCTCGGGATGGATAAAAGGCTACATTGAAGACAATCCCGATTATGCGAGAGCGGAGGAGCTTGCAAAAAACATTCTTAATAAAGCGGTCTCTGACAGCAACGGTGAAATTTCTGATGATATGACCGTAATATCCGTAAGAGTTTTAAAAAAGGTTAGCTGATTTAAGACTTTTTAATTAACCCTTCAAAAAAAGTATTGAAAAAAACTTGTATTTATGGTAAAATTTAAAAAAACAACTTGGAGGTATAAGTATAATGAATGTTTTGGTAACTGGCGGTGCAGGATATATAGGAAGCCATACATGTGTACAGCTTTTGGAAACCGGATATGATATTGCAGTAGTTGATAACCTTTGCAACAGCTGTGAGGAGTCGCTTAACAGAGTTAAGAAAATTACAGGCAAGGACTTTAAATTTTATGAGGTTGACCTCTTGGATAAGGAAGCACTTGATAAGATTTTTGTTGAGAATAAATTTGATGCTGTAATTCACTTTGCAGGACTTAAGGCTGTGGGTGAATCCTGTGAAAAGCCGCTTTGGTATTATCAGAACAATCTTATAAGCACTTTAAATCTTTGTGAGGTTATGTCAAAGCATGGTGTTAAGAAGCTTGTGTTCAGCTCATCTGCTACTGTTTACGGAAAACCGCATACAGTACCGATTACGGAGGATTTTCCGCTTTCTGCTACAAATCCTTACGGTCAGACTAAGCTTATGATTGAAAATATGCTAAGAGATATTGCAAAGGCTGATACTGAGTGGGATGTAGCTCTTCTCAGATACTTCAATCCTGTGGGTGCTCACGAGAGTGGAATTATCGGTGAAGATCCGAATGGTATCCCTAACAATCTTGTGCCGTATATTTCTCAGGTAGCGGTTGGAAAACGTGAATTTATCCACGTTTTCGGAAATGATTATGATACTCCGGACGGAACAGGTGTGCGTGATTATATTCACGTTGTTGACCTTGCAGATGGTCACCTTTGTGCTTTAAATAAAATCAAGGAGCATGTGGGAGTTGTTACATATAACCTTGGTACAGGACAGGGCTACAGTGTTCTTGATATGATAAAGGCTTTTGAAGAGGCGTGCGGAAAGACACTTGCTTATAAAATTGAAGCAAGACGTCCCGGTGATATTGATGCCTGCTACGCTGATCCGAAAAAGGCTAAAGAGGAAATAGGGTTTGAGGCAAAACACAATCTTGACGAAATGTGTGCCGATACATGGAGATGGCAGAAGAATAATCCTAACGGCTTCAGAGGATAATTTTGAAAAATTTTAAAAAAATATTTGACTTATCGAAAAAAAAGTGATATTATTAAAGGTGTTTGCAGAGAATAATTGCAAACGCCTTAAATTTTATCAGAAAGCAGAGGTGTGTATAATTGGACGGTAGTACCGGCGGGCGAAGTAGAAAGCTTTTTTGTTTGAGGATACAGAATATTTATGCACACGGCATGGCTTTTTATATTTAAAAAGTTTTGTTTTACTGTGTTTTTTGTGCTGTGTCCTTAGATGACACAGCTTTTTTACGCCCTTTTTACTCAAAAGACGTAAGGGGGATTTTTATGACAAAAGAAGTATTGGAGAATTTATTAAATCAAAAAATGTATAAGTCAATCCACGAGGTACTGTCTCAGTACAATCCGGTTGACCTTGCAAATCTTTTAAGTGAGCTTGAAGAAGAAAATCTTGTCGTTGTTTTCAGAATGATAAAAAAGGATAAGGCTGCCGAGGTTTTTTCATATATGGATAACGACCTCAGACATATGCTTGTCAGCACCTTTTCAAAACAGGAGGTTAAAAATCTTCTTAATTCTATGTTTACGGATGATGCGGTTGATTTTCTTTCGGATATGCCTGCAAATGTAGTTGCTCAGCTGCTTGATAATGTTGACAGCGAAACCCGTGCTGACATAAATAAGCTCCTGCAATATCCCGATGATAGTGCAGGGAGCATTATGACGACCGAATTTATAGAGCTTAACCCGAAAATGACGGTTAAAGAGGCACTTGACAGAATAAGAACCAAGGGAATAGACAGCGAAACGGTTTATACCTGTTATGTAGTAGAACGTCATAAGCTGCTTGGAACGGTATCTGCAAAGGATTTGATGATTTCGGATGCGGATACGCCTGTTACAAAGCTTATGCACGATAACTATATTTCTGTAAATACTGTTGATGACAGGGAATATGCGGCAAATCTGTTCAGAAAATATGGCCTTATTGCAATTCCTGTGCTTGACTCGGAAGGCTGTATACTGGGTATTGTCACATTCGATGATGCTATTGACGTTATGACCGAGGAAACAACAGAGGATATGCACAAAATGGCGGCTATGGCATCCAATGATGAACCGTACCTGAAAACTTCGGTAATAAGACACGCAAAAAACAGAATTTTGTGGCTTTTAATTCTTATGATTTCGGCAACTGTCACAAGTGCGGTTATGTCAAGGTTTCAGGATGCAGTGTCTGCTCTGCCGCTTTTAGTGTCCTTTATACCGCTTGTAATGAATACATCGGGTAACTGCGGCTCTCAAAGCTCAGTGCTTGTTATTCGAGGTCTGGCGGTTGATGAAATCAAATTCGCCGATACACTGAAGGTAATGTGGAAGGAGCTGAGGGTTTCGATTGTTGTTGGATTATCCCTTGCAGCTGCAACCGGTCTGTGGGTTACCTTTATATCGGGTGAAGTAAAATACGCAATGGCGGTGTCCTTTTCACTTATTTTCACGGTTATAGGTGCGAAGCTTTGCGGATGTCTTCTTCCTATTGCCGCCAAAAGATTAAGACTTGATCCCGCAATTATGGCAGGACCTTTTATAACAACGATAGTTGATGCGTTTTCAACAATGATTTATTTTATGATAGCAACAAGAATTTTTAACATATAAACGAAAAGGACTGCGTTACCGCAGTCCTTTTCGTTTATATAAATATAATGTTAAAAGCTGTATACATCAGTGGAATTGTGATAATTGCAAGAATACTTGAAATTGCTGTCATAGAAGCTCCTGTAGAGGTATCCTGACCGTATGCCGCAGGGAATACCACTGTATTTAAGCCAAGAGGCATTGATGTTGCAAAAAGTGCAAGAACAAGCACTGACTTATCTGCACCCAGAGAATAGAGGATTGATACCAGAATTGTCGGAAGTACCAATAGCCTAAGGAGTGAGGCGAAGAATACAGCTTTGTTTTTAAACAGGGTTTTCATACTGTAATTAGCTATTGTAAATCCTGATAAAAGCATTGCCGCAGGTCCCATGCAGCCGGATAAATTTTTAAGTGCCGTTGAGATAAATTTCGGGGTGAAATTGCCGATTCCTGTTATACCACACAGGATTCCAATTAATAATGAAACGAGAATAGGATTGAAAAGCTTTTTAAGTATATTTCCTTTACTGTCGCTGTCGGGGATTAATAAAGCAACGCCCCAGGTATATAACAAAACATTGATAGGCATTGTGAAGAGCATATAACGGTACAGCTCGCTTTCGCCAAGGATTGCAGGAACCACAGCGTTTCCCATAAAACCGGCATTTGCAAAGGTTAGTGCGTACTTAAATATATTCTGTTTATACTTTTCTTTAGAAAAAAGCTTCGACAAAGGTATGGAGATTATTGCGGCGATAAGAACTGAAACGGTTGCATAAACAAAAATAGCAGATTCTGATGTAAGTGATGTTACAGTACAGTTTTGCATAAAGGTGTTTATGGTAAGAGCCGGCACAAATATGTATGTTTCAAGCTTTGAAAGTACAGTCGCCGTGTTGTCAGGAACAAGCTTTGTCTTATTTAATATAAAACCTGCAATAACACACAAAAACATAACAAGTATTGCAGAGAAGTCGGATCG
>JAZQLM010000110.1:0-3699 GCA_045542655.1 Clostridia bacterium
GAGGCGGGAAGAAATATGGATAGAATTATGCCGAGAAGCCTTACACACCGCATAAAATTTGCTTCCACAACCCTCACATAATTATCCTCGGTGGCTTCAACTAAGTCAATTGCAGTTCCGGGAAGAACAAGAACAAATGGACTTCCCTGAACGATAATTATAACCTTTCCGTCAGCAAGCATAGATGCCGCACGGTCGGGGCGTTCGGTTTTTATTATCTGAGGCAGAGGGAAAAAGGTGGAATTTTCAATAAACATCTCTATATCCTGTGACGAGAAAATGTATTCTGTGTTTATTCCCGACAGCCGTTTCCTCGCCTCATCTACAAGAGATTTGTTCGTCACTCCGTTTAAGTACATAAGAGCACACGGCGTTTTACTTTTTGTTCCGACAGGGATATTTTCTGCAACAAGATTGGGATCTTTCAGGATTTTTCGGATAAGACCGATGTTGGTCATAACAATTTCGTTAAAAGCCTCCTGAGGACCAGAGAGAACCGCCTCGGTAACAGGCTTTCCGACACTTCTTCCGCTCCAGCCCTTAACATCAGCAACAAAAGCACAGTCAGCTCCGTCTGCAAAAATCGCACAGCAACCAAATGCAACCTGTTCAATAACCGACTCCATTTCGTAAACCTTGCTAAGCGGTGCTTGTGTTATAAGCCGGTCGTATACCAAATCAGAAACGCCGGCATTTAAGTCTGTTTCTTTGCCGCCGAGTGTCATAAGTGAACGCATAATGTCACGGTTTATAAAGTTCTTGTTTACAAGACCGTCATAAAAAACAAGAAAAGCAGAAATTGTATTTTCGCCAAGCTGAATTTTAAATTTTCTTATGACGAAGTCAAAGTTTTCCGGCTTAGAAAAAGCGTCGTTTATAAAATTAAAATTTTCTTTTATTTTTTTGCTTACCTTTCCGCTCTGATAAACGTAGGATTCCTTGTCCGAAATGTTGTTTTCAATGTAGGTGTTTTTTTTGTTTTTTCTGTAATATTTTTGCTCACTCAATGAAAAACTCTCGTTGTCGTTTTTTTTATCTTTGGAATGATATAGAAACAGCCTCTTAAAATCCATTTTATTAAAACCCCTGAAATAAAATTTTTTACTATAAATTATTTCCCAAAATTTAAAATTTATCCCGTATTCAGATAATACATAAAAAATAGGCAGTTTAAAAACAAAGTTTTTAAACTGCCCACTTACCTTTTTTAAAATAATCCGGGGATATTCATTCCGCCTGTAAGCTTACTCATTTCGTTTGCAGAGCTTTCGTCGGCTTTTCTTAAGCCTTCGTTTACTGCTGCAACAATTAAATCCTGAAGCATTTCAACATCATCGGGATCAACTGCTTCGGGTTTAATATTTATTTCAACAAGCTCTTTTTTTCCGCTTATTTTAACATTAACCACACCGCCGCCGCTTGATGCTTCAAAAACCTTTTCTTCAAGCTCTTCCTGCATTTTAAGCATTTGCTCCTGCATTTTCTGAGCCTGCTTTATCATCTGATTCATATTGGCACCGCCGCCCATTCCACGGGGAAATCCTCCTCTTGCCATAAAAAACACTCACTTTCTTTTTTATATTTAAAAATTTACAATTTACTTTATTGTCATTTTATCGCCAAGCAAATCCTTTTTACCGGCAATATCCAAAATTGACGGAGCAGAGCCGTCACGGTTTTTCAGGTTTCCTTTCTTGGAAACAACAACATTAAGCTGTTCTCCCTGAATTTTTGTAAACAGGGCTGAAAGGTATTTTTTACCCTCTGTTGTTGAAATTTTATTATAAGCCAAATCATTAGAAAGCACAAGCTCAATTTCGTCACCGAAATACAGGGCATCCGCATTAAATAAGAATGTATAGAGAGTTTTACTCTCTTCCTTTATACATTTTACGGCCTCCGTCCATTTCTCCCATTTGCGGCTGTTTTCAAGATGTTCTGCCGCAGGTAACGGCGGCTGCTCAGGTATTGACTCAGCTTCAACTACCGCTGTTTTAGTTTTTACCTTAGATGTTTGAACCGCATTTGCAAAGCTTCCGCTTGCAATTCTTTGCTCAAGTGTAGAAATTCTCGCCGCAAGTGCCTGAATTTCGCTTGAATACTCGGGCGAGCAAAGCTTTATAACCGCCATTTCGGCGGCAACTCTCGGTGTAGAGAGCTTCTTTGCGACAAGCATATTTTCTCCAAGTGTGCTGATAGAATACATAATCCGGTCAGTCGAGAGCTTCTCTGCCTGAATTTGATACTTCTTGGCGGTTTCTTCCGTCTTTTCAAGAATAGCCGCCGGTTCATCGGTAGCCTTACAAATCATAAGGGCACGGAAGTGTCCGATAAGCTCTTCAAAAAGGCTTATAACCTCTTTACCCATATTCAGTATTTCGTTTATTTTCTTCACCGCACCCTTAGAATTACCGGCAATAATAAAATCTACCGCTTCAAAGAGTGAGGTTTTATCAACTATTCCGACAATATCAATAACGTCCGAATATTTAAGCCCATCAGGCTTTGTTGCGGCACACTGCTCTAAAATACTGAGTCCGTCACGCATTGAACCGTCCGCAAGCTCGGCTATAAGCTCGGTTGCATCAGGAGTAATATTTATCCCCTCGGATGAGGTTATTTTATTCAGCCTTGATTCTATGGAATTAATGGAAATTCTTTTAAAATCAAACCTCTGACACCTCGACAAAACGGTTGGAATAATACTTGAAGGCTCGGTTGTTGCGAGTATAAAAATAACATGTGCAGGCGGTTCTTCAAGTGTTTTTAAAAGTGCGTTAAACGCCTCTGTGGTAAGCATATGTGCTTCGTCAATAATATAAACCTTATATCTACATTCGGCAGGGGAATAAATAACCTCATCCCGAATTTCTCTGATGTTGTTTACACCGCTGTTGCTGGCGGCGTCCATTTCGTAGACATCAAGAATACTGCCGTTTGTTATGCCCTTACAGATGGAACATTCGTTACAGGGATTTCCGTCAACGGGGTTTTCGCAGTTGACTGCTCTTGCAAGAATTTTCGCCGAGGTTGTCTTTCCCGTACCTCTTGTTCCGCAAAAAAGGTAAGCGTGAGCTATCCTGCCGCTTTTTATACTGTTTTTCAATGTCTTAGAAATCTGTTCCTGACCAACAATATCGTCAAAGGTCATAGGTCTCCATTTGCGGTATAATGCTTTATATTCTGACAAGTAAATCCCTCCTTTTTTATATAATTATATAAAAAAAGCTATGTGCTTGTGTCCGAAATACAGCCCACTCCGTAAACATACAGCCGGCTCAGGTTCGGCACCCCTACGGCACATCAAAGGAAACTGCTTAACGCTGCTGCATTCCTGCCCTGACGTGGTTCACAGGCTCTGATTGCGTAGGACCGAACCGTCAACACCACTTATATGCCCCGACAAATAAGATGGATCCCTCGCACAAGTTTTCATCCCCACTATAGCGGATTGTGGGTTACAAGGCACCGCTAACACCCCAATTTAACATAGCATATTTAGTATATCACATATTCTTTTTATTGTCAATGTTTTAAACGCCGTTATAAAAAAATAATACAGAAATCATATGTAACTTGTCGGAAAAAGGCTTCTCCTTTAAGAGGGTGTAGGGGACACACGCGTTTGTCCCGTTATATACAAAAAAACGGAGCTTCGTATGAAACTCCGTTTTTCTATGGTTAATTTTTAATTACCAT
>JAZQLM010000111.1:0-1874 GCA_045542655.1 Clostridia bacterium
GAATACACCCGCCGTTTTCTATTAAGTAATAGATAAGCTCGTCTATATGGGAGCGTCTTTTACACACAGATACCGAAAGTGAATTTTTAAGCTCAAGCTTTCTTAAAATGGAATCTGCCAGAATTTTTGAGTAAGAGGGGGAGGACACTTTAAATCTCCTCCTCAAATTTTTTGAGTCCGATCTCGCCTAAATATGTATCTTCTGCCTCGCTTCCGCCGCTTACACCGACTGCACCGACACATTCACCCTGTGAAAATAACGGTTCGCCGCCGCCGAAAATGACAATCTTACCGGCATTGGTATGCTGAATACCATAAAGGTCAGCACCGGGCTGTGATAAGTGTTTCAGCTTTTTTGTAGGCATTTTTAAGGAAGCACAGGTATACGCTTTATTTGTTGCAATGTCGTAGCTTGCAATGTATGCTCCGTCCATAGAATCGACCGAAATAATTCTTCCTGAACTATCGGAGACTGCAACAACAGCCTTAACACCGATTTTTTCGGCTTCGGCTTTGACCGACTCAATGATTTTTCTTGCAAGTGAAAGCGTAATTTCATATTTATTCCGCAAGCCTTTGGGTTCAAAACTCATTTTTTTGCTCCAATCGTCTTAAAACTATTATTTTGAAAGCTGTTCCATAACCTTTTTGGTGATTTCAGCAATTACATTTGCATCAACGTCTGCTTTAGAACCGCCGCAATTACCGCCGCATGAATGACAGCTTGCTTTTCCTGCCTTAGCGTTGGGGCAGAGGTCAGCAGGGTGCTTACCCTTAAGTCCCATTTCACGTCTGATTTCATAAAGTCTTAATACCTGACTCTGTGAAAGTTCTTTTGGACCGCCGAGCTGTTTTGCACGGTAGAGAAGCTCTGCATAGAATTCGAGTGATTCCATCTTGTAGTAAGCATTCAAAAGACTGTCTGAATATGTAAGAGCACCGTGGTTAGCAAGTAAAACAGCGTCATAGTGCTGGAGATACTTTTCAACAGCATCGGGAATTTCGTTTGTTGAAGGTGTACCGTATTCAGCAATCGGAACACAGCCAAGAGCGATAACTGCCTCAGGCATAATCGGCTGTGTAAGCGGAACACCTGCGATTGCAAAGCTTGTTGCAAAAATAGGATGAGCGTGTACAACTGATTTAACATCAGGTCTTTCTCTGTAAACTCTCATGTGCATTTTGATTTCGGAAGACGGTCTGAAGCCTTCGTTTGCCTGAAGTACGTTTCCGTCCTTGTCAACCTTACAGATGTATTCGGGAGTCATAAAGCCCTTACTTACACCTGTAGGTGTGCATAAAAATTCGTTGTCGGAAATTTTTACGGATATGTTACCGTCATTTGCAGCAACCATACCTTTGTTGTAAATTCTTTTTCCGATTTCGCAAATCTGTTTTTTGATTTCAAACTCAGATACCATTTGTTTTTTCTCCTTTTTACTTTTATATGTAGATTTATTATTTAACACAGGTTAAATTAAAAGGCATAATTAACCTTTACTAACATTCTACCACTATATTTTTCATTTGTCAATACAAAAATGTGGTTTTTTTTGTTTTTGTGTTGTTTTTTCTTTGAAATAATTCAAAGTATTTCGGCAAGATGTGACAAAAACGCTTCTCCTGACAGGATTTCGTGCTTTGCCGCTCTCTTTGTTTTATATTTGGAATTTTTTACGCAATAGCTGTTTTCGGTAAGTAAAAGCATGGGAATATCATTTAAATTATCACCGATAACATATAAATTTTCTTTTTTTATGTTGAGAGTTCTGCATAAAAAATCAACAGACTTGCCTTTGTCGGAGCCTGAGGGGGCAAAATCCGATAATTCTCTGCCGTCATAAATTTTAGAATATGTTTTATCAGCATCGCCT
>JAZQLM010000112.1:0-2844 GCA_045542655.1 Clostridia bacterium
ATGCTGTCATCATCATATTTTTTTGCACACATTCTATAAAACCTCCGACTTTTAATTAGTAACTAAAGTAATAAAAATATTATACCAAAAAAGATTTGTGCTGTAAAGAAAAATATGTCTAATCTTTTTTTACAAGCTCTAAAATATACATTTCAGCAGCAAGCTCACCCGAAATTTTTCCACTTTTAATTCGTTTGTCAAAATCTATGGCTTTTCTAATCATTCTTTTCAAATATTTTTCGCCGTATCGCTTGCTTTGAGTAATCATTTTGTTTATAACAAAATCAGGTCTCGGGAAATCAAAATAAGAAGAAATTTCCTTATTGGGTACTCTATCGCTGTTTAAGAGCTTTACAGTAAGTAATTCATAGAGCTTCCCTGAAATACCCGCTATAATAGACGTCGGTTTTTCACCGCTCGCAAGAAGTGTTTCAAGCTTTTCCAATGCTCTGTCTGCCCTTACTTCAATAATTTCATCAAAAAGCTCATATATTCTGTATTCACTTGTTTTAGCAACGAGAGCCTCTATGTCATCTCTTAAAATTTTTTCGTTTTCACCCGAAAAAACGATAAGCTTGTTAACCTCTGAATAAATACGTCCCATTGATTGACTGCAGGCATTAATAATATAGGAAATGTCGCTTTGAGATACAATTTTTCCGTTTTCGGAAAATATCTTATCAACCCAAGACGTAAGTGCTGTTACACTCAGCATTTCAAATAGTACAATTTCGCCGTTTTTTTCAATAAAATCAATGTTTTTCTCTTTTTTCTTATCAAAGTCATTTTCAATTATAACTATAAAAAGATACTCAGGTATATCCTCACAAATTTCTTTCAGACGTTTAAATTCCGCCGATTTTGAATTTGAAAGCCAGTTTGTGTTTTTAACGAGCAAAAGCTTTTTTTCTGCTCCAAACGGAAGAAATGCACATTCATCTTCAAATTCATCAAATTTTGCTTCCTTCCCTTCAAATTTTACGTATGCAAGCGTCTCAAAATCCTTTGGAATAAGTCTTGATTTAATTGAATCAAGCTTGTTTTCCATCAGAAAGCTTTCCGGACCGTAGAATAAGTAAAGGTTTTTAATCTTATTTGATTTTATATCACTGTCAAGCATTTTTATATCCATAGAATTACCTCTTAATCAGATGTTTTAACAAGAATATCACCTGTATTTTTTATAATAAATGTTATATCACCATCTAAATCAGTTCTGAAAATTTTTACCTTATGCTCATTTAACCGCTGCACAAGCTCAGGATTGGGAAAACCATACGAGTTATCCAATCCACAGGAAATAACAGCATATTTGGGATTAACCGCATCAAGAAAACGGTCTCCTGTGGAATACTTCGAGCCGTGATGTCCTACCTTTAAAATGTCAGCCTCCAGCTCCAGACGGTTAATGAGAACTTTTTCCGCATCCATTTCAAGGTCACCTGTAAACAAAACTTTCTTTCCTGCATACTCAAGCATAAGAACCAATGAGTCATTATTTTCGTTATAATTTTTTCCGTAATTTTTAAAAATAAAGTCATCGGGAAAACGAGCATAAAGCTTTACACCGTCTTCTCCGTCATAAATTATTTCACCAATTTCACGGGGAATATATCCTATTCCCCTTTTTTCAGATGCTTCAATCAGCTTATCCTCGATAAGAGTTGTTCGCTCCTGAGTCTTTGGAACAAAAATCGTGTCAATACGTTTTTTATCGATTAATTCAAGTATACCGCCGGCGTGATCTGAATGAAAATGTGAAACAACCGCTGAATTTATATGCTTAATTCTCCTCTTACCCAGAAAATGCTTCAAATAATTATTATAAGAGTGCTCTTCACCACCGTCAATAAAAATTCTGTGGTTATCCGGTGTCTTAATATACGCACAGTCACCCTGTCCGACATTCAAAAACGTTATCTCTAAATCTTCTCCTTCGTAAGTATAGCTTGTATATAAAGCTAAGGCTGCCAAAATAACAGCCACTATACAAAGAGAAATAAATTTAACTAAATCATATGTAGTCTTTTTCATAATTTTAACCATTTTCAAAAAGGACGCCCAAGGGCGTCCATTCTTTTTTAAAATATTCTTCTGACAGCGGCAATACGCATTGAATAATTACCGGTTACAACACTTTCAAATCTTACAGTTTCTCCGGACTGCGGTGAGTGAATCATCATACCGCCACCGACATATATACCAACGTGATTAACATAACCACTGCTGTTCTTAAATCCTATAATATCTCCGGGTGCCATTTCAGAAGCTGAAACCCATGTACCGTTTGTCATCTGGTCAGCTGCAACACGATTAAGCGTTACGCCGAACTGCTTGTAGACGTAATATACAAATCCACTGCAGTCAAATCCACTCGGAGAAGCCCCTCCGTATACATACGGTGTACCGAGATACTGTTTTGCAAGCTCAACTACAGCTTGTCCCTTAGAGGAAACCGAAGCTCCTCTTGACGGTAAATTACTTACAAACTGTGACGGAACAACCAAATACTGTCTTGAAACATAGCCCTCAATTCCCTCGTAGGAAATTCTTGCCCACTCAGGTTCAAGCCACAGAATTTTAACCTTTCCTGCATATGGTACAGAACCAACTATCTGCGAGCTCGTCGAAGCTTCCTGCCTTATATTAAGCGAAGTCGCTTTTACAATTCTATATGTACTGTCATCAGCATACGAAACATTTCCAAAAGATAAAATAACCACAGATGTCAGCATTAACAAAAAAATTCTGACTAATTTATTCTTAAGCACTTTAAAACCTCCTAAAACTTACTCTTATGCCTTGAATACACCTCTTTTTTTCAAAATACGTTATTATTATACA
>JAZQLM010000113.1:0-6824 GCA_045542655.1 Clostridia bacterium
CCTCTGCCCGAAATATCTATTGCACAAAGAACAAGTGCTTCATCCATAGGGACTATCTTATCGGCATATCTTTTAATACCCTTTTTCTCTCCTAATGCCTTATAAAAAGCCTCACCAAGAACAATACCGACATCCTCTGCGGTATGATGATAGTCCACCTGTACATCTCCTGTACATTTAAGCTTTAAATCAAAACGTCCGTGCTTTGAAAAAAGAGTAAGCATATGGTCTAAAAAACCACAGCCTGTAACAATCTCACTTTTTCCGCTTCCGTCGATATTAAGCAAAAGACTTATATCGGTTTCAGCAGTTTTTCTTACAATCTCAGAAATTCTGTTTCCCATAAAAATCTCCAATCTGTATTTTATATAATTTCTTTTACAGCTTCTAAAAAGCTTTCCATTTCTTCACGTGTTCCAACTGTAATTCTCAAATAATCCGAAATTCTCGGCTTTTTAAAATGACGTACTAAAATACCTCTTTCCTTAAGGCTTTCATACATATACTCGCCGCTTAAGCCATCTTTTTTTGCAAATATAAAATTAGTCATAGAATTGGGAAAATCAAACCCAAGCTTTTTAAGCTCGTCCTTTACATATTCCCTTGTGCTGACAATTTCAGAGCAACGCATATCATAATATTCCTGTTCCTTAACAGCCGCTTCACCGACTAAAAGTGTAAGTCTGTTTACGTTATAAGGATTGGTCGAGCAACGTACCTTTTCAAGGTCTTTAATAAGCTCTCTGTCCGAAGCAGCATAACCGAGTCTTGCACCGGCAAGTGAGCGGGATTTTGAATATGTCTGAATTACAACAAGATTTTTATATTTGCCGGTAAGCTTAATCGCCGACTCACCGCCAAAATCTACATATGCTTCATCTATTATTACAATATTGTCAGGATTTGACTCAGCTATAGCTTCAATATCCGAAAGACCTAAAAGCAGTCCGCTCGGTGCATTAGGATTTGCGATAACTATATTTTTATTTATACCTATATAATCGGAAACTTTTACTTCAAGGCTGTCTCCAAGGGGTATTTCTTCATACTTTGCTCCGTATAAATTACAAAAAACAGGATAAAATCCGTATGTAATATCGGGAAATACAAAACCACAGCTGTTATCCTTAAAAGCCTGAAAACAAAAGGATAAAATTTCATCAGAGCCGTTGCCGATTATTATGTTTTCAGGCAAGACTCCGTAATTATCCGAAAGAGCCTTGCGAAGAAGTCTTCCGTCAGGATCGGAATATAATCTGAGATTTTTAGCCTCATCTGTATTTAAAGCCTTTATAACCCCCTCTGAGGGTGGATACGGTGATTCATTAGTGTTAAGTTTTATATATTTTTTATTTTGCGGCTGCTCGCCCGGAACATATGCCTTAAGTCCGGACAGCTCCTTATTGAAAAATCTGCTCATAAATAACCTCTGATTATGTAATTATTAGTCCTCAAATCTTATAAGAGCTGACTTTGCGTGAGCGTGAAGTCCCTCTTTATCAGCAAAATAAGCCACCTTATCCTTAACCTTTTCAAGTGCCTCTCTTGTATAATAGCTAAAGGCTGATTTTTTTACAAAATCATCTACAGACAAAGGACTTGAAAATTTAGCTGTTCCACTTGTAGGAAGTGTATGGTTAGGTCCTGCAAAATAATCACCGAGTGCTTCAGGACAGTTTTTACCTAAGAAAATTGAGCCGGCATTTCTTATTTTACTTAAATAATCAAAAGGATTGTCAACACAAACCTCAAGATGTTCAGGTGCAAGCTCATCCGAAATTTTAATTGCTTCGTCAATTGTTTCAACAATTATTATTTTTCCGTTATTATCAACAGAAGCTCTTGCAATTTCCGCTCTCGGAAGAAGCGGTATCTGAATTTCAAGCTCACCACTTACCTTCTTAGCAAGGCTCTCCGAAGTAGTTATAAGCACCGCTGTTGCGAGCCTGTCATGTTCTGCCTGAGATAGAAGGTCGGCTGCAATATACTTTGGATTTGCTGTTTCATCAGCTATAACAAGAATTTCACTCGGACCTGCTATCATATCAATATCCGAGATACCGAAAACCTGTCTCTTAGCCTCTGCAACAAAGGCATTTCCCGGTCCTACAATCTTATCAACGTGCTTTATTGTCTCCGTTCCGTAAGCAAGTGCAGCAACAGCCTGTGCTCCGCCTGTTTTGTATATCTTATCACAGCCTGCAATTTTTGCCGCAGCAAGGATAACAGGATTAATTTTTCCGTCAGCGGATGGCGGTGTAGTCATAACTATCTCATCACAGCCTGCAATTTTTGCAGGTATTGCATTCATAAGCACAGACGACGGATAGCTTGCTGTTCCACCGGGAACATAGAGTCCCACTCTCTTAAGAGGCATTACCCTTTGTCCGAGTACTACGCCTTCCTTTTCGGTTATAACAAAGCTGTTTCTTTTTTGCTTCTCGTGGAATGCGTATATATTTGCTTTTGCTTCCTTTAAAATCTCTATGTACTCTTCTTCCACGTTTTCAAAGGCTTCTTCAATTTCCTCTTCGCTTACTTCAATGGACGTAAGCTTTGCCTTATCAAACTTCTCAGCATACCTTTTAAGTGCTTCATCACCATTTCTTCTGACGTCCGAAATAATATCAGAAACAATATCAGAAACATTTGCTGTATTTTCTTCTCTCAATAGAATTTTTTCTATGGGAATATTTTTACTGTTTAATATCTTTATCAAAGGTTTCACCCTCCTGTAAAATTACTTATGCCTCTTTTTCAATCTTTTCAAGTATCTTTCTCTGGAGCTTTTCTATCTCCTCATATTTGAACTTATAGCTCGACTTATTTGCAATCAGTCTTGCACTTATGGGAACTATATCACGCACAGGCTCTAAATCGTTTTCAAGGAGTGTTGTTCCCGTTTCAACTATATCAACGATTACGTCAGACATTTTAAGAATAGGTGCAATTTCTATTGAACCGTTAAGCTTAATAATATCAATGTCACGGCTTTTTGATGAATAGTATTTCTTTGCAATATTCGGAAATTTTGTTGCAACTATCACGGCACGTTCAGTATCCTCACGGTAACCCTTTGGAGCTGCTACCGCCATACGGCATTTCCCTATATTAAGGTCAACAAGCTCATATATAGCCGGTTCATATTCAAGAAGTATATCCTTTCCGCATACACCTATGTCAGCCGCACCCCGCTCAACGTAAATCGCAACATCCGACGGCTTTACCCAAAAATATCTTATCCCTTTTTCCTTGTTTTCAAAGATAAGCTTTCTGTTATTTTCGTGTATTGAAGGACAGTCATACCCTATTTCTTCAAATATTTTATATACCTTTTCTCCAAGTCTTCCTTTGGGGAGAGCAACGCTTATTATATTATCCTTCATTAACGTCACCCCCGTCAGATAAATTTATAATATTTTTAAAACTGAGTGAGCTTGTCTCATTCTTTTGAACTCTTACTGTCTCACCCTTTTTAATCAGCTCATTCTGAAGCTCAAACACTTTTTTTAGGTCTTTGTCATTTTTATATACAATTAAATTATCAAAATCGTATTCCTTTTCCGAAAGGTTAAAGCCCTCCAGAAGATTTAAGTATACTGCAAAGCCTGCCGCCTGCTTATTTTTGCCGAGCTTTTCAAGAAGCTTATCATATCTTCCGCCGGAGAGTACACTCTTTGGTATGCCCGAAATAAAGCCCTGAAAAATTATTCCGTTATAATAGCTCATATCATTTATGAGTGAAAAATCGAGATTTACTCTCTCAGAGAGTCCTGCATCCTTTAACACATTATATATATCGGTAAGCTCTTTAAAAGCTTTGTCCGCTCTTCCGTTTAAAATTTTTCCAAGACCTTCAAGACAAGTTTCAAACGGACCATAGAGCTTTGCAATCTCGGAAACTGTTTCAAATACCTCTTCACTCTGCCCCGATTTTTCAAAAAGCTTTTTCAAATCGTGGGTATTTTTCTCGCTTATGTAATTAACTATCAAATCATAATCAGATTCTTTAAAATTACATTCATCAAGTATTTCGGACAAAATTCCGAGATGTGAAATATCGAGTATATAATCCCCGCTGATTTCTTCAAGACTCTTTACCGCAAGCATAATTATCTCGCAAATTGCATACAAATCAAGCTCGCCTATATGCTCAATACCTGCCTGTCCTATTTCTTTATACTCATATGCACCTCTTTCGCCTCTGTAGACATTTTCACTGTAATAAAGCTTTAAGGGTTCATCATCGTCCTTTACGTTTTTCACTATAGAAAGTGTAACGTCCGGTTTAAGTGCCATAAGCTTTCCGCTCAAATCGTTAAAGGTTATTATATCAGAACCTGTAAGAAATGACTTATATTCACGGTATAAATCATATTCCTCAAAACGGTTCATTTTAAATTTTTTAAAGCCATGACTTCCGTATAAGTTACGGAGTGCCATTTCGGTTTTTTCGTTTTTGCTGAGCACCTTATCCGAAAAGTTATTCATTATTTTCACCGCTCTTTTCGTCAATTATTATTTTATCAATCTTAATTTCGTTATATTCTCTGTCACCCATGATACATTTTCCGCAGCTATCACATATTTTAGTGTTATCAAGGTCACATATATCACATTCACCACAGCCGCTGCAGGCTCTGTCGTACAATACACATTGCTTTGCCATAAAGACCAGCCCCTTTTATTTTCTATTCTGATTGTACATTCTATATATTATATATGATTTCTTCAATCTTTGCAATATGAAATAATCAATTTTGTGACATTTTTTATATCATTTTTTAAAATTTCGTATCCGTTTGTCGAATTTTCTTTATAACACACCCCAACAAAACCACATTCAGCACCAAATCCCGTTGTCAAAACCCATCTCAGTCCAAGGTTTTCAGAAATCATTCTTTTTGAAAATTTAATATTATTCCTTTGGGCAATTTCGAAAAGCTTATCTCTTAGCTTAACAGTCGGAACACAGCTCTTTTCCTTTACACAAATCACAGCACCCTCTCCTATTTTTATATAGTCCTCTTCACTCTCTTTTATACAGCCTACAGACAGGACAGAGCCTGCTTTATTATCCGAAAGATATGCCCTTAGTCCCCTTAGTGCAAGACATCTGTTTACAGAAAAAAGAAAGCATAAGCTTTTTTTGGTTTCAAAAAGCTCCTTAATGGCATTTATCATTATAAAAACAGGTACTTTATATATCAGATTTTCAGAAGAAAAGCTTTCTCTAAGGTCCGCAAATTCAGGTGATAAGGTAAATAATTCACCGCATTCGGGACTATACTCTCTCTTTTCTGAATATAAATCAGAAAACTTAGATTTTTCTTCTTCATCTGCTTCCGTATTAAGCTTTAACAAAACGCCATCAGCCGAAACAACATTTTTACCCTCAAACTTTATATCCTTAAAATGGACAGGTGCAGAAAATCTGATTTTGTCATCTTCTCCGTCGGTTGCCATAAGAAACGGCTCATCAATACCACATTCTATGACGCATTTGTCACCAGCTCCCTCTTTTTCAAAAATAAGATTTCCAAATCTATCAATATAGTGTGAGTCAGAAAAGCTTTTCAGTTCACTGATTAAAAGCTTTTTTATACTGTCCTCCTCCGAAGCAGGTGCAGGTGTTATACACAACTTGTTAAGCATATTATCCCCCTCATTATAGCTCATTTAAAAAAGCCTTTAAAAGTCTTTTCATATTTTCAAAATCCTCGGCAGAAATAAGGCTTGAAGGCGAATGTATATACCTTGAAGGTACCGAGATTGAACAGGTTCTTATTCCACCGTTTGAAATATGAATAATACCTGCATCATTACCACCTGTAGCCGCTCTTTTAAGCTGATATTTTATTCCGTTTCTTTCCGCAGAGTCTTTAATCATCTGACTAAGCTCCTTATCAGCAATACTGGAAGAATCCATAACCGAAATTGCAGGTCCTTTACCTATCTCTGTAACAGTCATATGAGGCTTTGCATTTGTTATATCACCTGCCGTGGTACATTCAAGCACAATGGCACAATCAGCTTTTTTCCCATACACAGCCGCCTTTGCACCTCTTGTTCCCGTTTCCTCCTGAACATCAAACATACAAATTAAGTTGCAATTATAATTCTCTTTTAAAATCTCAACCATCACAGCACAGCCAATACGGTCATCAAGAGCTTTTGCTTTTATAATATTTTCAGAATATTTCCTGTATGAAGAGTTAAAGCTGAAATAGTCACCAACCATTACATATTTCATTGCATCGCTTCTATTTTTTGCACCAATATCAATATATAGCTCATCTATATCCGGACAAGCTTCCCTTTCATCACCGCCGCAGTGGTGAAAAGGCTTTAAACCGATAACACCGTTCAGTTCACCGCATCTTACCTGTTTTGACAATAAAACAGACGTATCAATGCCGCCCACGGTATCAAACTTCAGCATACCTGACTCTGTAATACCTGTCACAATAAGTCCAACCTCATCCATATGTGCAGACAGAATAACGCTTTTAGAATTTTGTGAAGAATTTTTTGCATTCTTATACGCAATAAGATTTCCCATACTGTCAGTTTCAATTTTATCTGCATAATTCTTAATTCCACCGAAAATTTCATCACGGATACACTTTTCACATCCTGATACACCATCAATTTCCGTAAATCTTTTAAGCATTAGAAACACCCCCTACAGCGATTTCCATAATTAAATCTGCCACAGCCTCAACATCGGAGGAAGAGAGCATTTCTACAGTCTGGTGCATATATTTAACAGGTATAGACAGAAGATAAGTCTCAGCCGCACCTCTTGCATTCTGAATTGCAGC
>JAZQLM010000114.1:0-1841 GCA_045542655.1 Clostridia bacterium
CGTGTCAAAATCCTTATGGTACGGCTTAAGCTCCGCCTGACCTGTAAGAGCCTCTAAAAGACCTGTGAGATTTTTAAAGCCGTAAACCTCAATCCCTTTTACGACCGAAGCCTCCTCGGCATTTCCCTCGGGAAGAAAAACCCGTGTCTTTCCGTTCTGGTAAGCCGAAATAACCATAGGGAGAACTCCTGTCACCTTTCTTAGCTCACCGTCAAGGGAAAGCTCGCCCATAAAAACCGTAGTGTCCGAATCGTGAATTACAAGCTGTTCAGAAGAAGCAAGAATACCGAGTGCAATCGGCAAATCGTAATACGCACCCTCTTTTTTCACATTTGCAGGTGCAAGATTTACAGTAATTCTCTTCGGTGGCATAGTAAGTCCCGAATTTTTTATTGCCGCTTTAATCCTGTCCTTTGACTCTCTTACTGCGGTGTCGGGCAGTCCTACTATGTCAAAGCCCGGAAGTCCGCCGGCTATATCCGTTTCAACGTTTACAATATATCCGTTAAGTCCGCTTAAACCGCAGGAATTTATTTTTGATATTGGCACGCTTCTCGCTCCTTTTTTATCTATTATCTCTTCTCTATTCTATATTATCTATTATCTGAATTTCTCTGTCTTACCGCCTCATATATAAGCACACCGGCGGCAACCGAGGCATTTAACGATTCAATTTGCCCAAGCATAGGTATCTTAACGAGAAAGTCGCATTTTTCCTTTAAAATTCTGCTCATACCCTCGCCCTCACTTCCGATAATAACGGCAAGAGGACCTTTTAAATCAGAGTTATAGTGCATACCCTCTGCCGAAAGGTCAGTTCCTGTCACCCAGAGTCCCTGTTTTTTTAGGTCCTCAACGGTTCTTGAAAGGTTTGTAACCTTTGCAACCTTTGTGTACTCAGAAGCACCGGCAGAAACCTTAAACACCGTTGAATTAAGTCCTACACTGCGGTTTTTAGGGATAATAACGCCGTGTACCCCTGCTGCATTTGCTGTTCTTATAATACTTCCAAGATTGTGAGGATCGGTAATGGAATCAAGTATTACCACAAAGGGCGGCTCGCCCTTCTCGTTTGCATAGGATAGAATATCCTCAACTGTAGAATATGTGTGTGCCGCCGCAAACGCAACAACCCCCTGATGGTTTCCGCCATCAGAAAGAGTGTCAAGCTTTGCCTGATTTACAAACTGAAAGGGGATTTTCTTCTCCTTTGCCATAGCGGTAATTTTTGATGCCTTGCTGTGCTTTATTCCGTCCTTAATGAGTATTTTATCAATCTCCCTGTCCGAGCTTAGTGCCTCGATAACGGGATTAAAGCCGTAAATTTTATCCTGCATAATTTTCCTCCGAAACCTTGTCCTTTACAGGAAGCTTAACCGTCATTCTTGTGTAAAGCCCCTGTTCACTTTCAACGCTTATGCTTCCGCCGTGATTTTCAATAATTTCCTTTGATATAGAAAGACCGAGACCTGTTCCCCCCATCTGCCTTGAACGAGCCTTGTCAACTCTGTAAAAGCGGTCAAAGATATAGGGAATATCAGCTTCGGGAATACCGATACCGCTGTCCTCAACCTTAATATACGCCTCGCTGTAGATACGTCCGGCGAAAACCTTTACCGTTCCCCCCGGCGGTGTGTATTTGATTGCGTTTGAGATTACGTTTTTTATTGCTCTTTCTATCTGGAACCTGTCGGCATAAACGTCCGGAATTTCATTAATCAGGTTATAAATCAGCTTAAGCTCCTTTGCATCTGCCTCCACCTTAAAGGTCTCGATAAGCTCCCTTGCAAGGGTGTCGAGTGAGAAATATTCCTTGCTAAGCTCAATTTTCTGTGCATCAA
>JAZQLM010000115.1:0-3046 GCA_045542655.1 Clostridia bacterium
GATTTATGCTTCTTTGACCTTAAAAATTCCGAAAGTGAAAGCATAGTCCTTGACCTTGGTGTAAAACAGGTGTTTGGTACAGATGCCTCTGAAAATAAGATAATTTATACCAAGGCTACCGAAAACTCTGATAAAATGTATGATATTTATACGATTACACGCAATTCGGAGAAAGTCAAGGTTTTTGAAAAAGCTGTCAAAAAGCCGTTTTTCTCCGAAAAGACGGATAAGATGCTTGTCTATGCCTACAATGACGGCATACATTGCAGTCTTTTCAGCGTAAATCTTAAGAATAACAAGAGTCTCAAAATTGCATCACAGATGACAACAGTTATTAAGTACGATGACAATTTTGATAAGATACTATATAATAAGGTATATGAAAACAGTACTATAGATTGCTATTTATATACAAAGGGTGGTAAGACACTGAAGCTTGCCGAGAATGTAAAGATGGTTTCATCTGAATTTGAAAATGCAAATCAGTTTTCTGTAAGCGATGACCTTGAAACTGCTGTGTATATTTCCGGATTTAATGCAGAAAGAGCAGGAGGTAAGTTATATAAGAGCCGTATTAAATCAGGTGAGGCGGTTGTTTCTGAAATTGCCGATGATGTATATACTTGTCGCATATCTCCTGATGGGAAAAAGATAATTTACGGTAAGGATTACAGTAAATCAAGAGAAAATTTTGATTTATATATTTATAAAAACGAAAACAGTATTCTGCTTGAAGATGGTGTTGAAAAGTCGTTCTTTGGTATTACCAATGACCGTAACAAGATGGTGTTTATAAATGATTTTGATCCTGAAGGTTTCTCTGGTACTCTTAATGTGATTACCTGTGAAGGAAAGGTTATGTTTAAGGCTGAAAATTGCGGTGCATTTTCCTGTGTTGGGGAAGATGGAGTTGTATATTTCAGCGGTTATAATGAAACAGATGATTCGTGGACATTATCATTGATTAAGAAAAAGTCAAAGAAGGATATTGACAGCGGTGTAGACGGTATTATCCGATATTAGAGGTGATTTTTATAGAAAAGCTTGTAATTTTGGGAGGTACCTTCAATCCACCCCATATCGGTCATTTGCTTTTAGCGGAGAATGCCGCTTATGAGCTTAAGGCGGATAAGATTATTTTTATGACTTCGGGAAATCCGCCACATAAGGATTATGTTGAGTCTGCGGACAGTATTATGCGTTATGAAATGGTTAAGCTTATCATAAAGGATAATCCTGTTTTTGAAGCCTCGGATTTTGAGGTTTTTTCGGATAAGCCGTGTTATACCGCCGATACTTTGACTAAGCTCAAAGACTTATATCCTGAAACTGAATTTTATTTTATTATAGGACTTGATTCTCTTATAAATTTTGAAAAGTGGTACAGGCCTGACATTATTTTTAAAAAGGCTAAAATTGCTGTTGCGATGCGTGGCGGGGTTTTAGTAGAAAAATTTCTTGAATTAAAAAAATATTATGAAGAAAAATATAATGCTGAAATTTTAAAGATTACAATGCCTGAAATCGGTATATCATCGTCTGATATACGTATGCGTGTAAAGAATGATATGCCAATCAGGTATATGACAACTCGTGATGTGGAAAAATATATTGTAAATAATAATTTATATAAGGACTAAGGTCGATGATTGAGGAAAAAATTAAAGAATATATTGAGAAAAATTTATCCGCAAAACGTCTCAGACATTCAATTTCTGTTGCCGAAACCGCTAAAGAGCTTGCAAAAAGGTATAGTGCAAGTACAGAAAAAGCATATCTGGCAGGACTTGCACATGATATGGCAAAGGAGCTTGATGAAAATGAAATGCTTCTGAGGCTTTCGGATTATTCAAGAGAGGATATAGCCGAAAGATACAGCTATCCTTTGCTTCACGGTCCGGTTGCGGCTTGTATTCTTGAAAATGAATTTGATGTATGTGATGAAGAAATTCTTGATTCTGTGTGGTATCACACTACGGGAAAAACAGATATGCCTCTTTTGACAAAGATAATTTATCTTTCTGATTTTATTGAACCTAACCGTGCATTTGACGGAATTGAAGAGGTCAGAGGGTTAGCGGAAGAAAATCTTGATAAGGCTATAATTGCCGCATCGGGGATTGTTATTATAAGCACGGTTAAAAGAGGTCTTGCAACTGATGTTGACACGGTTCTTGCACGGAATTATCTCATTGACAGGTTCAAGGAACGAGAAATTGATTTTATAGTATAACGAAGGTGAAATTAAATGAAAATTAAATCTCCGCTGAGATTTGTATTATCAATACTTGCAGTTATTTTTATAATATATATCGGTTACACTTCGGCAGTTATGCTGTCGGGCGGCAAGGGGATAAGCTTTGCTTTTTTATCAAAAAATAAAACTGTTAAATCACAGGCATTACAAAACTTTGTTGTTGCCGGTGTGGATGAACAGCAGCAAAGAACTGACCTTATACTTTTTTGTCAGTATAATGATATTACAAAATCACTTAATGTTTTGCAAATTCCTCGTGATACAAAGGTGGAAACAAAGAGATACGATAAAAAGATTAATTCAGCATACGGAACAAGTGAAAAAGAAGCTGCACTTTTTAATGATATAGAAAATATCACCGGGATAAAACCTGAAAAATTTGTGATAGTCAGCTTTAAGGCTTTCCGTGAGCTTATAGATGCTATAGGCGGTGTAGAGGTAAATGTTCCATTCAGAATGTATTATCATGATCCGTATCAGAATCTGACAATTGATTTATTGCCGGGAAAACAGCTTCTTGACGGAAAAAAGGCAGAAATGTATATGCGTTTCAGGATGAATGATGATGGTACAGGATATAAAAATGGTGATATTGACAGAATAGCGGCACAAAAGGAGTTTTATTCTCTTACGGCGGACAAGCTTCTTAGTGTAAAGAATGTTTTCAAAACGCACAAGCTTTTGCAGATTTTTAATGATAATATTAAAATGAACTTTACAGGGGAGGAAATACTCTCCTATATAGGCAAGCTTCCTTCATTTAAAAAAGAGAATATTAAAATTACCATG
>JAZQLM010000116.1:0-5672 GCA_045542655.1 Clostridia bacterium
GATTTACCGATTATTGACTACCACTGCCATCTTTCTCCGAAGATGATAGCTGATGACTATAAATTTAAAAGTGCCTATGACTTATTTCTTGGCGGCGACCACTACAAATGGCGTCAGATGAGAACGATGGGTATTGACGAAAATCTTATTACCGGTAATGCAGACGAATACGAAAAGTGGCTTGGCTTTGCAAGAACTCTACCGCTCTTAATAGGAAATCCTATTTATCACTGGACTTCTTTAGAGCTTAAAAGATATTTTGACATTGATACCCCCCTTACAGAAAAAACCGCAAAGGAAATATGGGATAAAATCAATGACTGTCTTAAAAAAGATGAATTTTCAGCAAAAAACCTTATCAGAAAATCAAACGTAGAGGTTATCTGTACAACCGATAATCCCTATGACAGTCTTGAATACCATAAAGAGTTGAAAGACTTTGAGACAAAAATTCTCCCCACCTTCCGTCCTGACCTTTCAGAAATCAAAAGCGATATAACCGAAAGAATGGATTACTTCCACGAAAATGGTTGCCGTCTTTCAGACCATGCCGTTGACGAATTTAACGATGACATAATTGAAAAGCTTGTTTTCTTAGGTGAAGAGTACGCAAAACGTGGCTGGACAATGCAGCTACATATAGGAGCTATGAGAAACAATAACTCGGGAATGTTTAAAAAACTCGGTGCTGATACAGGCTTTGACTCAGTAAACGATTTTGAAGTTGCAAAGCCTCTTTCAAAGCTTTTAAATGCTCTTGCCGAAAAGGATATGCTTCCCAAAACAATCCTCTACTGTCTCAACCCGAAAGACAACTATGTTCTCGGTACTATGCTCGGAAATTTCCAGAGCGGTCCGACAGCTGGCAAAATCCAGTTCGGTTCAGGCTGGTGGTTTAACGATAACCGTGATGGTATGGAAGAACAGCTTAAAGCACTTGCGAACCTCGGTTGCCTTGGAACTTTTGTGGGAATGCTCACTGATTCAAGAAGTTTCGTATCTTACCCAAGACACGAGTATTTCAGAAGAATACTCTGTAACCTTCTCGGAAAATGGGTTGAAGAGGGCGAATATCCCGAGGACTACGAAAGCTTAAAACAAATTGTTGAAGGTATTTGCTACAAAAACGCAAAAGAATATTTTAAATTCTAAAATTTACGGGGGTGTGTAAACACCCCCGACTTTTATGTATCAGTGCCGCAACATTTCCGAACATTTATTTCGCTTTTCTCACCGGAAGCTTATCTTCTCCCCCCTTACTATATGTATTCTCCGCTCAATATTTTTGTAAAAAATTCCAATAAAAAAAGCGTAGTGCAATCAAGCCCCACGCCAAAAAACGCAGATACGAGATTGCTACCACACAAAAATTCAAATAATATGACACAAAAGTATGCACATTAAATAAAGGTATCTGCATTTTTTTCATAGACAAAAAACGCACATACTAAGCGTCAATATTCAAATTTTTATGTGGTAGATATATTATAGCATAATTTCCCCTGAATGTCTATATTTATTTAAAAAAAATTAAAAATCAATTTTATTTGTTACTGCTAAACCATATATTTAAAGGCTGAACAGGTTCGTTCAGCCTTTAAAACATCTACTTTTTCCCAAGCGGACAAACTCTCATACAGATACCGCAGACCGCACCTCTTCCGATGTGCTGAAATGCTTTTTTCATATAGTCGCTGCACGCCTTTGCATCAATAATTCTGCTTCTGTCCTCGCCTGCCGCCCACTCTTCTCCGCTTATAGCCTGTGCCGGACAGGCTGAGGCACAAATTCTGCAATCTCCGCACGGACATACAGGCGTTGCATTTTCCACATCAAAATCACAGCTTGTAAGAATAGTTCCGAGTCTTACTCTCGGACCGCACTTTCGAGAGATAAAAAGTCCGCTTTTTCCGACTGCACCAAGACCTGAGAGGGAAGCTGCATATTTATGAGAGAACATACCAACTGTTCCTCCTACCGATTGCGATGCCGGAACCGGTACATATAAAAACCCTGCCTCACCGAGCATAAATCCGATTTTCAAAGAAACCGAATCTATATGGGCATTTACCGTTCTGTAATGATGAAAATATGTATGTGTAGGTGCATCGTCAATAGAATTTACCACAGCTTCGGAAAGCGGAATTATAAAAGACACTGCCGAGGTCATACCAAACGGGTTACTGCTTTCTTCAATATTGCAAAAGCCTACATCTTCTGCACCATTTTCCTTTAAAAATTCTGTTATTTTTTGTTTAAGCCTTTGCATAACATCACCTGAATTAAACCTTTCCTGCATCCCGTACACTTTTTAAAAATTTCAATGTCTTAAATTCATAGTCCAGCTGATATGAAATATACTTTTCGGTAAGAGTGCTGAGATAATCTATAATATCACTGTTCACATTCACCGAGAGGCTTTTTTTAAGCCCTGTGCTTTGTATGTACTTCCACAGCTCTCTGACCGTATCATTCATTGAAAAGCCTGTTTTTAAAAGCATTCCGCATCTTTCACAGCAAATACTTCCTCCAGCCGGATCAAGGATTTTAAGGTTATCCCTTGAACCGCATTTTCCGCACGAAGAAAAGGACGGCGAATATCCGCAGATTTCTGCCGTTTTTATTTCAAAAACAGGCTTTAAAAGTTCAAAATCCGCTCCGTCCCTGTCCAAAAAATACAAAGCATTTAAAAGAAGTCTCAAAAGCTCTGTATCAGGAGCATTTTCCCCTACGGCTTTATTTATTATATCCGCAAAATATGAGGCAAACGCCATCTTATCAATAGATTCTTTTATATTTTTAAAAGGCTCTTTTACATTTATTTCATTAATTCTGTAAAGACTGCCCGCCTTTCCCTTTCCCTCGTACATAACAAAATCAGAATACACGAAAAGAGACAGTCCGGCAAGCAGTCTTGATTTTCCTGTGCGGACATTATTTGCAATAGCAGAAATTTTTCCGAATTCCTTGGTTATAACAGTAATAATACGGCTTGTTTCACCGTATTTGACCTCTTTGGTCACTATTCCCTCGGTTTCCACTATCCCCAAATACAGTCTCCTCCTTGCCATCTGATTTTTGTCCTGCTTTTTTATAAGCAAGATACGAATTTATACTCCCCGTTGTTTCAAAATACTTCCACAAAATATCCTCTGACGTCATACAAAAACCTCCACTGTTTTAAATTTACAACCCTCAATATTAGTATCTAAAACAGTGATTTTTATATACTGTAACATTCTTCCGAAGAGTTAATATTTTTCCAAAATTAATTTAATCAAAACCAATCATATTCATAAAGCCGTCCTTGTTTCTCCAGTCCTCATTAACCTTAACCCACAGCTTTAAAAATACTTTTTCACCCAGAAACCTTTCAATGTCAAGTCTTGCACGGCTTCCTATATCCTTTAGCTTTTCGCCCTTTTTTCCTATCACAATTCCCTTGTGACTTTTTCTTTCACAGTAAATTGAAGCCTCTATATCATAAATTCCGTCCTCACGCTGTTTCATTTTTTCTATCTCAACCGCAATTCCGTGAGGAATTTCCTTATTCAGAAGTCTTAAGGTTTTTTCACGGATAAATTCAGCTACAATCTGCTTTTCAGGCTGGTCTGTAAGTGTGTCATCAGGGAAAAATTTCGGACCTTCGGGCAGGAAATTTTTAATCTCAGAGATAAGTGCTTCCACATTTACACCCTTTTGTGCCGAAATCGGCACTATAGCTGAAAATTCATAAAGTCCCTTAAGACGTTCTATAAGCGGAAGAAGAAGCTGTTTATCCACGGTATCAACCTTATTTACCGCAAGAATAACAGGCACACCGCTCTTTTTAAGTCCTCCGAGTGCCTCTTTTTCCTTTTTAAATTCATTTTCGTGAATATTACAGTCAACAACATACAAAAGAACATCAATGTCTTTTGCCGCTGTGTAGATATATTTTTCCATTCTCTCGCCGAGCTTGTTGTGCGGCTTATGAATACCGGGGGTATCTATAAGCACAAGCTGAGCATCCTCAACCGTTAAAACACCCTGAATTTTTGTTCTTGTGGTCTGAGGCTTGTTTGAAACAATCGCAATCTTTTCTCCAAGTATCTTATTTAAAAGTGTGGACTTTCCCGCATTCGGACGTCCTGTTATTGCTATAAATCCTGATTTCATAATTTATCCTTTGTCTGCCTTTCGTATTTTATTAAGATTTTTTTCTGCCGCATTTAAAAATAAAGAACCAGCTTAAAGCTACATACACTATAAGCATATACCAATATTTTACTACAAACGGCAGTACATTTTCAAGCCATTTTTCCGGATTGGAAAACAAAAACACAGCACATATCACCGCACTTATAGCAAAAATGAGTACAGCACCTGCCGCTGAATCCTTTGCTATTCTGGCATTTTCACATTTTTCGGGACTGACCTTATCTACAATGGCCTCTACAGACGTATTTATAAGCTCCCCAACCATTACAAGCGAAATGAGTATCACAATTATGGATTTTTCGTGAGGGGGCAGACCGTAAACCGATGAAAACATAATCACAGAAAGCATTGCAACTATATGTATTCTGAAATTCATTTCATTTTTCATACAATCCATTATTCCGGAAAACGCATAATAAAAGCTTTTTAAAAGTTTCATCGTTTAAGCCCCATTTCTTCTAAAATTTCAGCCTGATACGAAAACATTTCCTCTTCGTCCTCTTTAGTCATATGGTCATATCCGAAAAGATGAAGCATCGAATGAACAGTAAGAAACCCGACCTCTCGAAAAAAGGAATGTCCGTATTCCTGAGCCTGTGCTTCTGCGTGTTCAAGGGATATTACAATATCTCCGAGCAGAAGCTCGCCGTTTTTATTAAAGTCTGCGTATTCCTCTATAATTTCGCCGTTTTCGTCATATTCAAACATAGGAAACGAAAGCACATCGGTGGAACGGTCAATATTTCTGTGAAGCTTGTTAAGAGTTCTTATTTCCTCATCGTCAACAAACATAACACTTATTTCAAAACTCGTGCCAAATTCCATAAAGTCAAGGCTTTTTTTAACAGCCTCCTTAACCACATCCCGAATTTCCTTTGTTATTTTAAGCTTGTCCTGTTCATTTCTTATACTGATTTTCATAAACTTATCCTCTGTTTCTTCTCTGCGTTTTGCGTTCTCTTTCAATTGCCTTTTTCTCGTATGCCTTTATAATCCTCTGAACAAGAACGTGTCTTACTACGTCCTTTTCGCTAAGATACATAAACTCTATTCCCTCAACATTTTTAAGCACGCTCTCTGCATCTTTTAGTCCGGATTTTTTATCTCCCGGAAGGTCTATCTGTGTAATATCGCCCGTAACAACAATCTTTGAAGAAAATCCCATTCTTGTAAGGAACATCTTCATCTGTTCGGGAGTTGTGTTCTGTGCCTCGTCAAGAATAATGAAGGCATCATCCAAGGTTCTTCCTCTCATATAAGCAAGAGGTGCAACCTCAATCAAACCCCTTTCCACATTTTTGTGAAAGGACTCACCGCCGAGCATATCACCGAGTGCATCATAAAGAGGTCTTAGATAAGGATCAACCTTTTCCTGCATATCACCGGGCAGAAATCCAAGCTTCTCACCGGCCTCAACGGCAGGTCTTAAGTCGGAGGCCAAGCGGTCTTAGGAAGACAACTCCATGGAACAA
>JAZQLM010000117.1:0-3701 GCA_045542655.1 Clostridia bacterium
ATTTTTATGATGTAATCCGATATACTCAGTATTTCGTCAGATATTCCGTTCGCCTCGTTACCGATTACCAATGCGGTTTTCGGTGCAGACAAAGCTTCATTTAATTGTATGCTTGTTTCCTTGAGAGCGGCAGAGAAAAGCGTATAACCACGTTTTTTAAGCCACAGAATATCCTCGATATCTTCTATGTTATAAAATCTGGTTCTGAGAGCAGAACCCATAGCGGAACGCAAAACCTTGGGGGAATAAATATCAACACAGCCCTTTGTAAGAAAAAGAGAGCTTATTCCCATAGCTTCCGCTGTCCGTATAATTGTTCCCATATTGCCGGGATCCTGAATCCCGTCAAGTATCAGAATTTTGCTGTCATCTGAAAATTCTGAAAGGGAGGAGGGAGAATGCTTAAGCACTGCAAGTATTCCTTGTGGAGTCTTTGTGTCGGAAATCCCTTCAAACAAAGAGTCGGATACCTGATAACATATAAAATCAGAGGCATATTTTTGGACACTTAATTTGTTTTCCTCGGAAAACGTCTGAGAAAACACAAGAAATTCAACAGCATCCTGTGAGATTTCTATTGTATCGGCAACTATTCTGAGACCTTCAACAAAGTAAAGTCCGTGTTTTTTTCTTCCGCTTCTTGTGTTAAGACTGCGTATCAGCTTAAGTGTGCGGTTATCCTTTCCTGAAATTATATTAAGCATTAAATTCTCCTATAAAAATATTGTTTTAAGAACTTTTTTGAAGTCTCAAAACAATATTAAAAGTTATACTGTATTACTGATTTATAAGTGACTCTTTATCAATCGCACTGTTTTGAATATTGCGTAAATTATAATTGCGTGAACAGGGGATGTTAAAACTGTCGAAATAGCACCGCCTGTCATTTGCTGAGCTATATTTGCATCACTGCTCTGCCAGAAGATGAGTGCAGTAAGAAATACATTACAAACAAAGCCTACAATTATTTTGGTACTTATACAGGTTGTAAAGCGTGTTTTTCTTCTGTAAAACAAAATTCCGTATAAAACACCGCTCGTTGCAGCAACAATAAGAAGAAGGAAATTGAAATTTCCGCCTTTTACAAGAATATTTAAAATATACTGCAATACTGCAAAAATACAACCAACCAAAGGACCGTAAAACTTGGCGATTGTCGGAAGTACAAATGTGCTTAAGTCAAATACTATATCATATCCGAAGTTTATTTTCATAAATCCGAGAATAATGTATAAAATAAGCGAACCGCCCCATATATAGTAATTATTTTTCTTTTCAAGCTTGTTCAGCAAACGGTGCTTTCTGTAAAAGGTAACGTATGCCAAAAAGCATAAAAAGATAAGAGGAACTACTATAAAATTGATTTTAGCAAGTGCATATAAAAGCGGCTGCGATTTTAAGAAAAACGGATATATATAGGATTCAAGATCGGCAAACATTCTCGAAATGCCGTCTGCCTCAGCATATTGTCCACCTCCGGCAGCATTTAATACATCTGTTGCGTTCAAGGCAATATCCTCCAATCATTGAATTGAAAAAAAGGATTGTCCGGATTTAGGTTATAAGACAATCCTCTTTTTTGCAGATAAATTATTTAAC
The DNA here is from genome assembly GCA_045542655.1 of Clostridia bacterium. GTDB lineage: Bacteria > Bacillota > Clostridia > Monoglobales > Monoglobaceae > RGIG8709. The sequence continues at coordinate 1,600 of JAZQLM010000117.1, forward strand.
CTTTTCAACTAATTTTGCAAAAGCAACAGGATCTGAAATAGCGATTTCTGAAAGCATTTTTCTGTTGATTTCGATGCCGTTTTTCTTAAGGCCGTTCATAAATTTGCTGTAGCTCATTCCATTCATACGAGCAGCTGCATTTATACGTGCAATCCAGAGCTGTCTGAAATCTCTCTTCTTTTGTTTTCTGTCACGGTATGCGTATACCAATGATTTCATTACAGCCTGATTTGCTGTTTTAAACAGTTTGCTTTTAGCGCCTCTGTAACCTTTAGCTAATTTTAATATTTTTTTACGTCTTTTTCGAGTGTGCATAGCACCTTTAACTCTTGCCATATCTAAAAGACTCCTTTCGTTAAATTCAAGATTTTTGTTCTAAAAAAACAGTTTATTTGTATGGGATCATTTTTTTGATTGTAGCAGCATTTGCAGTTGCTAAATATCCCAACTTTCTGAGCTTTCTTTTTCTCTTTGTTGTTTTCTTGTTAAGAATGTGACTTCTGAAAGCCTTTCCTCTTTTAACTTTTCCGTTTTTTGTTACTCCAAAACGTTTTGCTGCGCCTTTGTGTGTTTTAATTTTAGGCATATTATTTTCTCCTTCCATAAATAAATTGTAAAAAGCATTGTAAAAACTATAAAAGTAAAAATTCACTTTCAAATAGGTTTATGCCTTTTTGGGTGAAATAAACATAGCCATGCTTCGACCTTCAAGCTTAATGCCCTTGTCGACTGTGCCGTATTCTTCCATAATATCCTGAACCTTGAGCAAAAGCTCCTTACCCATAGCAGTGTGAGTAATTTCACGGCCTCTGAATCTTACGGAAACCTTGACCTTGTCACCGGCCTTTAAAAATTTAATTCCCTGATTAACCTTTGTGTTAAAGTCGTGTTCGTCAATATTAGGACTGAGTCTTACTTCCTTGATGTTCATACCCTTCTGGTTTTTCTTTGCTTCCTTCTCACGCTTTGCAAGCTCAAACTTATGTTTTCCGTAGTCCATAATTTTACATACGGGCGGCTTTGCCTGGGGAGCAATTTTAACCAAATCAAGATTATGTTCGTCAGCCTTTATGAGGGCTTCCTTTGCGGAGCAAACACCCAGCTGTTCACCGTCAGGACCTATAAGACGAACTTCCTTGTCTTTAATTTCCTCGTTAATCATTAATTCCTGCTTAGCTATATTCACACACCTCCAAATTTCTGCACAAAAAAAGTGCGGCGCAAAAAGCTCCGCACACATAAAATATCATTGTATGAAATATTTTAAAAATTACCCTTTTGCCATTTGGCTGAGGAGAGAAGCGGAAACTTCTGCTTAAATACCTAAGTAGTATACCACTTTAAACCATTCTTGTCAATAGTTTTTTAAAAAAATTTTAAATATCTCGTTAAATCTATTGATTTTATGCTCGATAAATGTTACAATAAATACAATAATGTATTTTGAAAGGAATTATAAATGAAATTTTATAGTCACAGTGCTGATGAAACCTTTAAAATAGCTGAAGATTTTGCAAAAACTCTTAAAGCGGGAGACGTAATTGCACTCTCCGGCGAGCTTGGGGCAGGGAAGACGGAATTTGTAAAAGGTCTTGCAAAGGCTCTCGGAAGCTCTGATATTGTGTCAAGTCCGACCTTTACCCTTGTGAATGAGTATACAGGCTCTGATTTTATGCTGTACCATTTCGATGTTTACAGGCTGAGCGGTATATCTCTTGAAAACTGTGACTGGATTGACGAGTATCTTTTTTCGGACGGTATCTCGGTTATAGAGTGGGCGGATAATGTTAAGGATATTCTTCCGGAGAATTATATAGAGGTTAAAATTTCAAAAAATACAAATAAAGATAACGATTACAGGGAGATAGAAATATGCTGATTTTTGCGGCGGATACTTGTTCTATGTCATCATCTGCGGCTATTGCGGATGAGACGAGAACTCTTGCTCAGTTTACAGTAAACCATAAAAAAACTCATTCAGAGAAAATTATGCCGCAGATTGAGGCACTTTTCAAGGCGGCTGATATTTCGGTCGGCGATATTGATGTGTTTGCAGCGGCAGTCGGACCGGGCTCGTTTACCGGCGTAAGAATAGGTGTTGC
>JAZQLM010000118.1:0-6528 GCA_045542655.1 Clostridia bacterium
TTACACCACAAGTATGTTTATTATGACACTAAATGTAATAATCGGAAATTATCTTCAGTCTATTGAATTCGGACAGATAACAAGTGTTCTGGTAAGTCTCAGATGTTGTGTTTTACTCTTGGTATGTGTCTTTGTTTTAGGCGAGCTTTTCGGATTAGGCGGAATATGGGCAGCATATACCGTAGCAGAAATTCTTACATTTATAGTATTTATGGTCATCAACATAATAAAACGGGAAAAACTCTCTAAAAATAATGTAAGTGCCGATATATTCTTCCTTGACAAAAGGGTTGAAGAAAGCTGTAAGTCGTTAGTTTATAAGTGCAACACAAATGAGTATGAGAGTTTTTGCAATGAGATTAAGACTATTGCTGACAAAATTGCAATTTATAATGAGAAAATGCTTATTACGGCTTTAGAGTATTTGACAAAGCTTGAGGATGTTATCGTAGATAAAAAAGGAAAATATATTGAGGTTGAGTTTAACGCATACGATAAAAAAATTATCATAAGCGACAATTTGAGTCATGATAAGTTAAAAGCTGATTTTGCTAAAATCACGGATGAAGATATAGAGTACGGACCCGTTCTCGGACTTAACAGAATTTCTATTAAAAGGAGCTGAAAACTATGAACAAAAGAAAACTTGCATCACTTGAGATAACCAATGATAAAGGCTTTATTTTTCCTGTAATGAGTTTTATAGATTCATTGGTACAACGACACACAGCTATTGATGCAAGCAGGTACCAGCAAATCAGGTTTGTTGCACTTGAAGTATTAAAACAAAGAATTGAAAATTCTTATCCCGGCTCTGAAGGAGAGATATTTGTTGAGCTTTATATTGTGGATGATTTCTTTGAAATCTCAGTAAGAGATAAAGGCATACCGGGATGGCAGGATTTCTCTTTTGATAAAAGCACAATTTCAGAAAACAAAAAAGATCTGCGTAATTATATGATTAGCATTTATGTTGATGAAATTGGTATGGAAAAGCTTGGGAATAACGGGCAAAGAGTGTTTGTTCGTAAAAAGATACTTAATCCTCTGAATTTTGTTGAGCCTGAACCTTATGAAGAAACCGCTGTGCTGGATACAAACATAACAATTCGCCCGGTTGTAACTGAGGCAGATGTAATCGAAGCCATTCGTTGTATTTACGCTGAATATGGTTATTCATATTCCTATGAGCGTCTTTATTACGTAAATTCATTTATGACACTTATTAAAAGCAAGGAAATAATGTCATTTTTAGCCGTGAATGACCACGGGCAGACAGCCGGACACTTCTTACTTGCTTTTTCTGATTTGTATAAAAATATGCCTGAAGTTTCTACTGTAGTTATCAAAAAGGAATTTAGAGGACTTGGTTTGTTTGCTAAATTTATGGATTATTGTGATGAGGTAGGAAAACAGCAAGGATTTCGTGCACTTATGGGACAACCGGTTACATATCATCCAATGTCACAAAAAGCATTTTTAAGAGCCGGCTATACGGCTACCTCCCTTCTTATGTCGTATATAAATCCCGAAATAGAAAGCGAATATAATAAAGGCGGAGAAAGACTTGGACTTAGCGTAAGTGTGAAAGTTCTTGATAAGGATAGCTTAAGTACGATTTATGTACCCGAAGAAATCAAAGGCTTTGTTCAGAAAATATACGAAAGGCTTGGTATGAAATATGATTTATGCCAAAGTGATGAGAAAGACGATTTTACAGAAATGTCTGCTGAAACAAGTACAGCCCTTAAAATGTCAAAAATCATTGTTCGCAGTGCAGGAAATGACATTGAAAAGGAATTCAGACAAGCTATTATGGACGCCATAAAGCAAAAGAGCGAAATGATTGAACTTGTTCTTTGTCTTAATTCAAAGAGCTGCTCCTATGCCTATGAGGTTGCAAAAAAATGCGAATTTTCACTTTCGGGAATTATTCCCGGAGCTGAAAACGGAGATTATATTATTATGCAGATGTTACTCGGTGATAAGATGGATTACGACAAGCTTGTACTGGTAGGAGAATTTGAAGAGTTAAGAAACGATATTGTTAATATATCAGGATATGATAAAAAGGAGAAATAATTATGAGCTATAAAACTTATACACCACAGGAAATTATTAAGTTTGCAAGAGAAAATTCGCCTTATTACAAGGAACTTTATAAGGATATTCCCGAAAACGCATCTTTGGAACAGCTTCCTTTAATTGATCAGAAGAATTTTTGGGATAACTGTGATAAGCACGGCGGAAAGGTAGCAACTGCAAAACAAACCGATGGACAGGTGTTCAAAAGCGGAGGTACTACAGGGGACCCCAAATATTCTCTGTATACAGCGGAGGAATGGCAGGGTATGTGCGAAGCCTGCGGTGCACTTCTTCCAAAAGGAGGACTTACTAACGGTGCTAAGGTTGCCAACCTCTTTTATGCAGGAGGTATGTATGCAAGCTTTTTATATACATACAGTATGCTTTATTTTTCACCTGCAAAGACAATTATGTATAACATTTCGGGCAATGGTGCAATCAGTGAAATGGCAGAAACCATACTTGACCATCAGATAAATTGTATAGCAGGTCTTCCGTCTATTATTACACAGATTGCAGCATATATAGATGAACATAAGCTTACGGGTTTTGCTGTTGACACAATTTATTTTGCGGGAGAAACATTTTATCCCGACCAGAGAGCAAGAGTTTGCAAAACATTTGGACGCGAGCTTGATTTTCGTTCGGTATTCTTTGCTTCAAATGATGGCGGTCCTATTGGTTATTATGCTACCGATTGCGGATATAATGAGCATCATGTAATGAGTGACCTTACACTTATGGAAATCATCGATCCGGACACAGGAGAAGTCATTACAGAAATGAACCGTCCCGGTGAAATATATATTACTTCTCTTTTTAAAACCTTAATACCGCTTGTGCGTTATCCTTGCGGTGATATGGGAGAATACACACAGCCTGAAGGAGTTCCCGACAGAAAATTCAGACTGCTTGGCAGAGCACAGACGGCTGCAAAAGCAGGATATGTCTCAATTTCACCACAGGATATTGCTGATGTGCTCCAGTGTGCATCAATTACTTATGATGCATATCAGATTATTGTAACCCATGATATGAAAGATAAATTTACATTCAAAATAGCAGTATCAGACCCTGACTCCGTAGACAAAGAAGCTTTTGTAAATGCACTCTACACTCAAAGACCTCTTCTTAAAGATGCAGTTGACGCTGAAGATGTATCAGAGCCTGAAATTGTATGGTGTAAGATGTCAGATCTTGAATATAATGCAAGAACAGGCAAGCTTAAAACAATCATTGACAAAAGGAGTTAATGAAATACAAAATTTTCGTTTAAAATTTTACGTTGTGGAGGGTGATACATTTGACATTGAAAGATTATTGCATTAAGGAAAAAAAGGCGTATTTGTTGGAAGAATGGGATGATGAAAAAAACCTGCCTTTTACTCCCGAAAATGTCAGTTCCGGAAGCACAGTCCCCGTATGGTGGAAATGTGAAAAAGGTCATTCATGGCAGACTCAGGTAAGAAGTCGTGCGAAATCACTCACAAGATGCCCTAAATGCCTTCAAATTGAGCTTAATAAAAAGCGAAAAGAAAAGGCAAAGGAATTTGCAAAGCGCCTGACATCTAAATAAGTTAAAAATTAAACTTTATATTTTTATGGAGGTCATTTATTATGACAATTATCGTTTTAGTAGCAATTATTGCTATCGTGGTTTTATGGTTTATTTCAGTACAGAGAAAGCTCGTTGTAATGGACGAAAACATCAACAATTCAATGAGCCAGATCGGTGTTCAGCTTTCTTCAAGATGGGATGCACTTACTGCCCTTTTGGATTTAACAAAAGGATATGCAGAGCATGAGTACAAAACCATCTCAGACACAATCAAAATGAGAACATCCATCACATCAAAAAGCACAGCAGCAGATGTAAACGCACAAGAAAATATGTTGCTTGATGCTATGGGCAAAATTATGGCGGTTGCCGAAGGTTATCCTGAACTTAAAGCAAACGAAAATTATATCAAGACTATGGACAGTGTAAATTCTTATGAAGAAATGGTAAGAAAATCACGCCTTGTATATAACGACAGCGTAACCAAATTAAACCGTGCAATCAGAATGTTCCCAACATCAATTGCAGCAGGCATACTTGGTATCAAGAGCCGTGATTATTTGGAAGCAGAAGAGAAAAAAGCAGATATGCCAAGCATGAGGTAAAACCTATGAAGCATATAAGGAAATTACTGATAACAATACCTTTTGTATTGATTCTGTGTTCCTCAGTTGCCTTTGCCAAAAACAATGTATCTGAAATTGATATTGATGTTACCATACGGGATGACGGTAGCGCATATATCGTTCAGAACTGGAATGGCACATTTGATGAAGGAACGGAAAACTACATACCGATTAACACAGAAGACATTGAAATTACCGATTTTAAGGTATCGGACAAAAACGGAGCTTATACATTTGTAGAAGATTGGGATGTTGATTGGGGCTTTTCCGAAAAGTCCCGAAAATGTGGAATCAATGAAACTTATGATGGTGTTGAGCTTTGCTTTGGTATTTCAGAGTATGGCGAAATGCGATATGCCATTGAATATATAGTAAAAGATTTTATAAAAGGTTATACAGATTATGATGGAACAAACTTTATGTTCATTAATCCTAATATGTCAACCTTTCCTACAGACGGACATATAACCATTACACTGCAAAACGGAATGGAGCTTACTGAAAACAATGCAGGTATATGGGGATTTGGTTATGACGGATATGTAGAGTTTCAAGACGGAAAGGTTAATGCCTATACATCATCTGCTCTCAAAGGCGACAATTCAATGATTATAATGCTCAGAATGAACAAAGGCATTGTTAGTCCCAAAACAGAAATTGATGCCTCTTTTGAAACTATAAAAGACAAAGCCTTTGAAGGCAGCGACTACGAAAACTACGATGAAGAATACAGCGATGCAACATTGCTTGAAACAATACTCGGCTTTATTATTATGTTTGGTTTTTGGGGCGGAATTATTTGGTTTATCTCTTTCTTTTTTAAGAGGAAGAAAGCCATCAAGAAATTTAATAAAGAGTGCGGATATTTTAGAGATGTTCCAAACGGCGGAAAAATAGAAGTTTCTCACTATCTGGCACAAAACTTTGATGTAGCGGGGAACGAAAGTCTAATCATCGGTGCTCTTATCCTCTCTATGATAAACAAGGGATGCATTGAGCCTGAAAAAGAGGAAAAGGTCGGTCTTTTCGGTAAGGTTAAAGAAAGTGTTAATCTAAAACTTGTAAAAGAACCGGATACTGTGGCAGAGCTTACAATGTATAACCTGCTTTTAGAATCAGCAGGAGAAGACAGTATACTACAGGAAAAAGAACTTGAAAAGTATTCCTACAAGAACCCTGAAAAAATAAATAATATTGTTAAAAGCATAAGAAATGCCGGAGAACAGGAATTTATAACTCTTGGCGGTTTTATAAAAGGTGCTGGAAACTGCATCAAGAATCTGAGCGATAAAGGTAAAGAAGAACTTTTTGAAGTGGTTGGACTTAAAAAATATCTTGATGAATTTACCTTGATTGCGGAAAGAGAAATAACTGAAGTGAGTCTCTGGAAAGAATATATGATTTACGCCACACTTTTCGGAATTGCGGATAAGGTTATCAATCAGTTTAAGCAGGTTTATCCCGAAAAGATACCTGAATTTGAAACTTATAACAGAAATGTTATTATCGCCCACAGTTATTATCACAGTATGCACCGCTCAGCACAAAGAGCAATGCAGGCAAAACGTGCAAGTGGCGGCGGTGGTCGTGCTTCCTTTGGTGGCGGCGGAGGTTTCTCCGGCGGCGGACATGGCGGCGGTTCACGATGAAAATAAACTATAAATGAAGGAGAAGCAAAATGAAAAAGTTATTAAGTATGGTTTTATGCTTATGTATGCTTATTGCCGCTTTTAATATCACTGTATTTGCCACAGATGAAATAAGCACATTTGGAATAACTATGAGTGGTTTTAAAGGTGGCGGTACGGAAGATGATGTAAAATTCACGCTTTCCGATGACAGACTTGAAATCAGTCAGATATCATGGGTAGGCACTAAGGAAGAAGACGGTACCTTCAAGAAGCAAAAAGTTTACAATGTCTATGTTTCCGTTAAGATAAAAAGCGGAATAGATGTAAAATACCCCAAAGACCTTTCAGTAAATGCTTTGAACTATTCCGGAATCAATAAGGCATACAAAGCTATGATGCAGCCAACACTTAAAGTGGTTAAGCTGGCTTTTGAGGTAAAAGCATCAGAGACCGGTGAGTATATTTCAATTGTCGAAGAAGAATCAGCAAAGCATAAGCATTGTTACTGCGGCGGATATATTGAGGTAGGCGACCATACAGCACATGAAACGGTAACATTTAGCAAATGGGACGGAAAAAGTAAAATTCAATACAACAGTAACAGCGAGTCGCACATATATCTTGAAAA
>JAZQLM010000119.1:0-3897 GCA_045542655.1 Clostridia bacterium
TACCGTCCGGCATTGTTTTGCCTGAGAGTATTCCGTTTTTATAAAGTGCCTTTACGCTGTTTAACGCCCACTTCGGTATCTCTTCGCTATCGGCAAACGGAAGTGAAGCATCGCTGTAGCTTTCGGTGTCTATTTTCAGATAATTACACATCATAACCGAAAACTCGGCACGGTTCATCTGCTTCTGCGGACGGAAGATAAGCCCCTCGTCCGTTTTTTCGCCGCTTATTATTTTATTTTCATACATATAACAAAGAATATTCTCTGCCCAGTGACCGTTTGCGTCCGCAAAAATTCCACGCACGTCATATTCCGCTGCATTCATTGTCCAGAATGATGTAAAGCCCTGTATATTCGTTGCATACAGAGTAAGCTTATTTGTATCTTCGGGAATTTCAGCAGTCAAGGTCTGTGTTTCAGCATCATATTCAAATATAATCGCCTTACCGTCGGCATAAAGTCTTATTCCGTCCGAAATCACATTAATTTCCCTCTCGGATGTAAACACGGCTGTCAAAATTCCGCCAACAAGCTTGCTTTCAAGCTCAGGATAATTTTTTCTGTCTTTCGGATCGGGAGTATAAGAAACGCTAAGCGGTACGCCTATGGTTTTTTCGCCTGCTTTAACCCTAAGCTCTCCGCTTGCCGAGGTGTAGTCCCTTGCCGTAAAAAGACCGTTTTCATCAATTGTACCAAGCTCACTATCCACGCTCCAGCTGAAATTTTTATTATCCGAAACAAGAGAGTTGTAGCCGCCAAAGGCTTCGGCATAAAGCTGAATACTCTCCCCCGGCTCAACTGTTACTGAGCTTAAATATTCGCCCTTTGAATTTTTAAGCTTTATATCGGTGGGTGTTTCAAGTACGTTTATATCCATAAGTGCCTGAACACCCCTGTAATCGGCTCTTATACGAACAATTCCGCTGTCCTTTGCGGTAAAATTGCCCTTCTGGTCGATTTCGGACAGCGAATTTTCAGTATCAATACTGTATTTTATATTTTCTGGAAGCTCCATACTGTAAAATGCAGTATCTGCCGCTTTTAACTCAAACTGCATTGTTGCTCCTTTAAGCATATATGCAGTCAGCGGATAAAAGGTAAGCGAGCCTATCTCCCCTGTCGGCTCAAGAGTATTCTGAATAAAGAAGAAAGTGGAAACGCCTCTCTCCTTTCCGTCGGAGGGTAAATTTTTAAGGCTCGGCATACTCTCTCCCGGAAGCAGGCTCACAATACTCGTAGAACCGCCGCCGTCAAGGTTTATAGCCTCTATGCAGCCAAGCTCTTTAAGTCTTAACGCAAGAGTTTTAAGCTGAACACCGTAGCTGTGTCCCGACTGACGTCCGTCAATTGTATAAAGTATAAGCTCATTATTTTCCGTAATTCCAAGAGCTGTCCTCGGTGCCGCCCCGTTTTCAAGATTTGGGTTTACCTCACCGTTTGTAAGAAGCTTTCCACCGACACAGCCCATACCAAGTTTTACGTCTTTCCACCGCTCGTCACCCATCGCACCAAATGAAATTTTTACCTTTTCACCCTCTGCAAGTGATGAAATCGGCTCTAAAAATTCCGCAGGTGCGGTTTTGTCAACCGTAAGAACGATTTTCCCTTTTGGGATTTCAATAGAGCTGTCATTCTCCATAACCGCCTCAACCACAGCCTCAAGATTAGTTCCTATACGCATTTCGCCCTCTACAGAGCCTAAGATTACGTCTATGCCGGCTGTTGTATTTCTTGTAGTGTCCGAAAATTCGTCCGTCATCATATAAATTGCATAGGGCTGACGGTATTTATTTATATTATATATATTTACCTCGCTCCCGTCCTCTCTTGTAAGAACAGAAGCAAAGGTTACATACGACATAAACGCCGTTCCGTCCTCTAAAATTCCGATACTGTCCTGTCCGCTCGCATCCTTTGTTACTATCTTTCCGTCAACAATAAGGTTACTCATCGGAACGCCCGTCTGGAGTGAAAAAAAGTCCGCATTAATTCCGCCTGTGATATTCACCGAATTGTTTAAGAGCCTTGCGACCTCGTTTGAAATGGTCTTTCTGCCGTAAAGATATTCACCGTTAGTTATTACGGGAATATGCGAAGCGTTCGGAGAATAGGTTATATAGTTTTCAGACTGTTTTCCCACACCGCTTTGGTCGCTGTAGAAAACATTGCTTGAAAAAGTTGTCCCCTCACCTATCTTTACCGTATATCCCGTTATCTTCGATGAACCTAAAACCGAGGCAAAGCAAAGCTCCGTCAGATTGAACACGAAAATTATACTAAGTACAAAAGAAACCGTTTTTTTAATATTCATAAGTAATCAAATCCTTGTAATTTTTATAACCGTTATATTGTAACATATATCTTTATAATTGTAAATGAATATTGTGTTAATTTTAAAAGGAAATTTTGTGAAAACATTTTGTAAACAATAAAGCTACAGAAAATTACATTTTCATTTGACAATCTTAGTAGCGGTGTGATACAATTAAATTAATATTAAAAGTATCAGAGGCGATTTTTTATGAATAAGAAGTTTATAAAATTTATACTCTTTTTTGCGGTAGTTTTCTCTTTAATAGCTTGCACAACCGTATTTTCTGCCGTTATTTCGGAAAATGAGGCATCTATCACAGGACAGTATTTACTTAAATACAAGCCTTCGGTGGAACATTCCATAATAGACGGAAGTGTGGTTACAGCTTCTGCTTCTGAAACTCAGGCTATAGAAACCGAAAGCACACTCTCGGACGGTCTGGTCATTTCACCCATAGAAGAGCTTGAAGAATTTTCGTATAACATAGATTATCCGGAAATAAATTCCGGAGCTTTAACTTTGGACATTCCCGAAAATGCTATGAGGATTGACGAAAGAGACGGAGAAACTCTTTTTCAGATTGCTCCCGATTATTCACTCTTTGAAGAGCCTGTTTCCCTGTTCTCGTTAAGAAGAGAAGCCGAGGCAGGCATTGGTACTTCCCGAACATTCCAAATTCTTAATTACTCCACAGAAGAACGTGAATTGGCTGATTTTACCTGTTTTTACATCTCCGACCACTGCGAGGTATTTGTTCAGAACAGTTTAAACTACGGTGACAGCACCGAGGAAACAAAGAAAAACATTGCAACTCTTATAGGTGAACAATTCGGAAATACGGTCAAACCGTACGTTACAAGCCATCTTGCAAATTATACAGGATATTACGGTGATGAAAACGGGAAAATTGTTATTCTTATTGAGGATGTAAAGGACGATTTCGGTGTAGGCGGATATTCAGGATATACAGCAGGATATTTTCTTAAAGATACGAAAACTCTGCACATTGACACATATCCCCTTATGAGACCGGAACCAAAGGATTCCGTATCAACTCCCCCAACCGATGAAAGCATAGAAAATGCTTTTCCGACGGTTGCCCACGAATTTACGCATATGGTGGAAACAGCGGTAACAGAAAATGCCTCCTTTGAATGCATATGGTTTGCAGAGCTTTTTGCAATTTCCTCTGAGGCTTCACTTTTTCCCGATGAAACCGCTGAAAATGAGTACAAAAGCTATAAAAACGGCAGCTATTACATAAAACACGGTGCTGTTGTAAATTTTAAGGATTATTCCGTAAACGGAGATGTTATTGGTGCAAACTACGGTCTTTTATATATGTTTCAGAACTATTTAAGAGGGCTGACTCTTGAAGAAGACGGCGAAACAAAGGTTTTTTATAATATTCTAAAGCACACAGAAACCGAAGAAACATTTGAAAGGGCGGCTGTTGCCGGAATAAATGAAACCTTAAAGACTTTAGGAAAAGATTTTTCATTTTCTGATTTTGATGACCTTGTAAAAAGCTTTTATATAGCCTTTATGCTGCAGGAAAATAATCAGGGCAAGTGTGAAAATAA
>JAZQLM010000120.1:0-2768 GCA_045542655.1 Clostridia bacterium
TATACATAACGAAATTGTTCATTATGACGATTTCACTAAAAAAATTATTAAAAAATTTATTTTTTTCGCAGAAAAAACAAAAAAAGTGTTGACTTATTGTGAAATTTTTAGTATTCTAATAGTAGTTATTATTGATAATCGGTAATGAAACTAAAGGAGCGATTATATGTATCTTAAAGAAATAGTTGTTCAAAATCAGGTTGGACTTCACGCAAGACCTGCAACCTTTTTTATACAGAAAGCAAATGAATATAAGTCCAGTGTATGGATTGAAAAGGATGAGAGGCGAGTAAATGCAAAGAGCTTACTTGGCGTTCTTTCTTTGGGTATAACAAAAGGAATTAATGTAACTGTTATGGCTGAAGGTCCTGATGAAGAAGAAGCTGTAACTGAGCTGGTTGATTTAATTTCTTCTAATTTCTCTTGATATTTTGTCGGAGGACATAAATATTGAAATTACAGGAACGGTAAATTACCGTTCCGTTTTAATATCTGTGTGTTTTAAGAGGAGGTGTTGTTTTGAAGGATTTTAAAGAAAAACTAAAAAATCTGCCGCTTTGTCCCGGTGTTTATCTGATGAAGGATTACTCCGGTAAAATTATATATGTAGGCAAAAGCAAGGCTCTTAAAAACAGAGTTTCTCAATATTTTCAATCCTCAAAGGCTCATTCTCAAAAAACAATTTCAATGGTTGGTAACATAGACGATTTTGACTATATAATAACCGATACCGAATCAGAGGCATTAGCACTTGAATGTAATCTTATAAAAAAGTATAGACCGAAGTATAATATACTTTTAAAAGATGATAAGCAATACCCCTATATTAAAATCACATCTTATGAGGACTATCCACGCATTATGATTACACGCCGTGTATTAAAGGATGGCAGTACTTATTTTGGTCCGTATATGAGTTCATATTCAATAAAAAACACCTTAGAAGCGATAAAAAAAATTTTTATGGTACGCAGCTGTAATTTAAAGCTTCCGCTTGATATAGGAAAAAAAAGACCTTGTCTTTATTATCACTTAAAACAATGCTGTGCTCCCTGTACAGGTAAGGTTTCAAAAGAAGAATACAATGAAATTTTCAGTAAAATATCAGATGTATTAAAAGGTAATTATAAGGATGTAAGTGATATTCTGACAAGTGAGATGAATTTGGCTTCCGAAAATCTCGAATTTGAACGTGCAGCACTTTTAAGAGACAGGATTAATGCTCTAAAGGTTCTAAGTAGCGAACAAAAAATCTCTTCTGTAAAAGACGGCAACTGTGATATTATAGGTATTTATACCGACTTATTAGAAAGCTGTATTGTTGTATTCTATATGCGACACGGAAAAATTGTAGGCTCAGAACACTTTACATTTAAAAATGAGTTAAATACACCAAATCAGCTTTTGGAAGAGTTTGTAAAGCAGTTTTACTTTACATTAGATAATATACCCTCTGAGGTTATCCTTTCATTAGAAATTGATGATGCTGAGGGGATAACAGAGTGGTTATCCGAAAAGACGAAGCATAAGGTGCGATTTATTGTGCCAAAAAAGGGTGAAAAATTTAACCTTTTGAAGATGGTAGAAAAAAATGCCGAAGAAGTATTAAAAAACGAGAATTTTATACGAAACAGGGATATTTCCAAGCAAAATCAAACATTATCAGAGCTAAAGAAATTTCTTAAATTAGACAATATTCCTTATAAGATTGAGTGTTATGATATATCGAACATTTCCGGCACAAACAACATCGGTGCACAGGTTGTATATATAAATGCTGTGCCGAAAAAAAAGCTTTACAGATTATATAATATTAAAGAAATTCACGGATCAAATGACTATGAATGTATGAAACAAACCCTTTTCAGACGTATTTCGAGAGCGTATGAGGAGGAAGACAAGATTAAAAAGTCAGAGCTTAAGGAGGAGAATGCTAAATTTTATCCGCTTCCCGACCTGATTTTGCTTGACGGAGGTGCAGGTCATGTTTCGGTTATTTGTGAGCTACTGGATGGTTTAGGCGAAGAAATACCTGTATTTGGACTTGTAAAAGATTCAAAACATAAAACACGGGGAATTGTCGGCAAAGACGGTGAATTAGTAATTAACGAAAAAGCCGAATTGTTTAAATTTTTAAGCGGAATACAGGAAGAGGTCCATAGGTATGCTATAGGACATTTTCGCAAAAAACACGAAAAAAATTTGGTTAAATCCGGTCTTGAAGAAATTTCCGGTGTAGGCCCTTCAAAGCGTCAGAAGCTTTTAAAATACTTCATAAGTGTTAAAAAAATCAAAACAGCTCCTATAGAGGAATTGGAAAAGGTTGTTGATAAGAAAACAGCCCTTAATATATTTAATTTTTATCACAATAAGCAGGGGTGAATTACTGTGCCATATATAGCAGATGTGAATATTCCGCCAGACTCTTTACTTGATTTAAAAAAATATGGTGATGTATTTTTTTCTGCTGATTTTTTGGATATTTATAAACCTGTAAACAGCCATCCTGATATACAAATCCATTTTGTTTCAAATGAACTTGCATACTCCTTAAAAGAATGTTATTTATATTACAAAGACATTTTGCCGCAAAATATAACTTTAAAAGCTATAGAAGAAGAGGTTGGATATAAATATCCGTCAAATACCTTATTAAATATAGCAGTTTTTGGAAAAAATGTTGTTTGTAATACAAAATTTTCAAGTAACGAAGTGCTTTCATATTATGAAAAAAATGACTATCGAATTATAAATGTAAAACAGGGATA
>JAZQLM010000121.1:0-2482 GCA_045542655.1 Clostridia bacterium
AAAGGACCTACAACTATATGGAAATTTTCTCTCTTACTTTAAATCAGATGCTGATGATGTTTGTTCTGATTGTAGCAGGTGTAATCCTCAGGAAAACAAAGGTTCTTCCAGATACTTCCGATGTAACTATATCAAGACTCGAAACCTATATATTTGTACCGGCACTTAACCTCTATAACCAGATGACAAATTGTACAATTGAAACATTCAAGGAGAATTCCGTCCTTATTCTTTATGGGTTAGGTCTTATTATTGCGGCATTAGGACTATCTTATCCATTATCAAAGCTTTTTTATCCCAAAGCAGGTAATGATTCTTCACTTAATTATCAACGAAATATATATAAATATGCTATGACGTTTGGAAATTTCGGTTTCATGGGAAACTTTATTGTTCTGGGAATATGGGGCGGAGCCGGCCTCTTTAAGTATCAAATGTTAACTCTGCTCATAACCATCGTGTGCAATAGTTGGGGGCTTTATGTGTTGATACCAAAGGATACTACAGAAAGAAGCTTAATTCGAAATCTTAAAAAAGGACTTCTTGCTCCTCCGTTAATAGCACTATTTTTGGGTATAATACTTGGGCTTTTAAATGTTAAAAGATATTTCCCCCAATTTATGCTAACTGCCCTTTCTAACGCAGGTTCTTGTATGGGACCGGTATCAATGGTGTTAGCAGGATTTGTAATAGGCGGATATAAGTTTAAAAGTCTTTTCGCAGATAAAAAAGTTTACATAGCAACTTTATTAAGACTTATTGTTATCCCTGCGGTTTTCGTTATAGTAATGAAAATTTCAGGGGTAAGTAAAGAAATAGTAGCTCTCGCTCTTATCGCTTTTGCAACACCGTTAGGACTTAACACAATTGTTTTTCCTGCGGCATATGGTGGTGACACAAAAACCGGTGCTTCTATGGCAATGATATCTCACGCATTATCTGTAGTTACGTTACCGTTAATGTTTCTTTTGCTTATTGGCTGAGAAACCCTATTAAAAAAGAAATAAATTTCTGTGTATAAATAAAAAAAGCCTAAACGAAATAGGCTTTTTTTGTCTGTTACTCAACTTTAAGTGAATCTAATTTTTTGATCATCTGTGGTGATATTAATTTTTGAGCAAGAACGCTGTACATAAAATTATTGGTTCTTTCAATTTCGTTTGAGTTTTCAGGGTGGATTAGTATATCGACAGGATATGCTCTGCGACATTGCCCGGGAGTTATGCCGACATATTTTAAAAATACTCTATTAAAATGACTGACAGAGGCAAAACCACAAGCATCTGCAACTTGAGTAAGATTATACTCGCTATATACTATCAATTCGGCGGCACGACGTATTCTAATTGTATTAAGACAGTCGAGGATAGTTAGTTGGGTATCTTTTTTAAATGCAACACACAAGTAACTTTTATTGTGGTTCATTGCTTGTGCCAAGGAATCCAACGAAAGTTCCTCATGATAATGATCTTCAAGGTATTTGATTATACTTTGAGAAAGCTCCGAATAATCAGATGCGGCAAGATATCGAAAATCCTGCTTCGTTTGATAGCGTTCATTTTCGCCGAGTAAATTAAGCAGTGCCAGAAGGTAGGATTCAGCGGCATCATCGGCACGGTTATCAAAGTGTGAATATTCCTTTAAAATTTGTTTGAATAAACTACCGGCAAGTTCGTTATTGGTGATTTGAATATTTCTTCGAATGATTTGTGAGTTAAATGATGGTTTTAAAAGCGAAAACTTAATTTCCAAATATTCTACCGGTTCTTTTCCGTCATTAAAATAGGAGTGGTCAGTGTCTCTGGGAATTAACAAACAATTACCTGGGTCTAAAATATATGTTTTATCATTTATTATAAAACGTAATGTGCCTCTCACTATGTGCATCATATGATAATATGGGTGCATATGCTTTTTTGCTCCTCCTAATGGGGCTACATAAGAACGAGCAATCCAAAGAATTTGAGCTTTTTTCAAAAAATCACCACTTTCGTTGTTTTACAACAAGTTTGCTTAAAAAACAAATTCAATATAATTATATCACAGAAACGTCTGTAGTGCAAACAAAATTATTTATAACAAAAAACACAGTGCAGTTCATTCGCCACAGCCAGATAAGGAAGCATTGTCCTGAAAATCGCCTTTTTGTAGAATTTCTGCGTTAAAAAAATGCCCATATCCGTCAGGATTATGTCCATTTTTTGCCTTGAACTTCATACAAAAATTTCGATTTCAGGATGCAAAAGCAGTTTTGAATATCAGATTTTTATATTTAGACAAAGAATAAAAAGCCCGTAATACTGACGTATTTCGGGCTTTTTTGATGTAGTATAAATTAAAAAATATGGCTTCAAAACCAAAACTGCCTTACCTGGCTGTGGCGTTCAGTACACTGTTTTCGTTTATTCTGCTTCAAGCATTGTTCTTAATGTACGGTACTCAACTCCGTTTTTGCCGTCCATTATGGTGTATTCGTTAGCTT
>JAZQLM010000122.1:0-6206 GCA_045542655.1 Clostridia bacterium
GTGTAGAAATCAGTGTTTATATACGCCCCCGTGATAATGATTTTAAAGTTTCCCTTCGTTCAGCCTCATATTTTGATGTGTCGCAGACAGCAAATTACTTCGGCGGCGGCGGTCATATAAGAGCCGCAGGCTTTTCTGTACAGGCAGAAGATATTCAAAAGGCTAAAGAAATTGTTATTAATAAGCTTACCAAAGACTTAAAATCGCAATAAAACTGCTTAAAGGACGGTGCTAAAATGGACGGAGTTATTAACATAAACAAATCAGCCGGAATGACTTCCTTTGATGTAATTGCAATTTTGAGGAAGATACTTAATACAAAAAAAATTGGTCATACAGGAACACTTGATCCCGATGCAACAGGAGTTCTCCCTGTTTGCGTAGGCAAAGGCACAAAGCTTGTTGAAATGCTTACAGCAAACGATAAACAATATATTGCCGGTATAAAACTCGGCATTGTAACCGACACTCAGGATATGTCGGGAGAAATTTTAGAAGAAAAAAATGCCGATGTAGACGCTGAAGCTTTAAAAGATGTTATAGCGTCATTTATCGGAGAAAGTGAGCAAATTCCGCCGATGTACAGTGCCGTGAGAGTAAACGGTGTAAGGCTTTACAAGCTTGCACGTGAAGGAAAGACTGTAGAACGTGAAGCAAGAAAAATATTTATTCAGGGTATAAAGCTTAATTCATATGATAAAGAAAATAATGAATTTTTTATAACCGTTGATTGTTCAAAGGGTACTTATATACGGACTCTTTCACACGACATCGGACAAAAACTCGGCTGCGGTGCAGCTATGAGTTCTTTAAAACGTACCAAATCGGGAAGATTTGAAATTTCAGACAGCTACACCTTGGATGAAATACGGAATATGTCTGAAAATAACGATTTTTCGTTTATATGTCCGGTAAGCGAGGTAATGGCTGAGTTTGAAAAAATTATTCTTGCCGAACGCAACGCAGATAAGCTAAGATACGGAATACCGTTTAATGTAGACGGACTTGAAATCGGCAGTAGATACCGTCTTTATGATGAAAAGAAGGAATTTCTTGCTATCGGCGAAAAATTTCCCGAAAAAGTAAAAATTCTTAAGACCTTTTTTTAATTTTTTGAGGTATATAAAAGTGCGAATATTTTATGAAAGAGAATCAGATAATACTTTGTTTTCCGGCTCTGCCGTTGCACTTGGTTCATTTGAAGCCCTGCACGCAGGTCACATACAAATTATAAAAAGCACCGTGGAATGTGCCGAAAAAAACAATATACAAAGTGTAGTTACAATATTTAAGGAGCCGGTGCTTAAAACAAGAACAAAGGTTTGCGAAACCCTTGAGGACAGACTCAAAATTCTTAAAAAATTATCTGTTGATAATGTTGTTATATTTGAATTTGATGATGAATTCAGAAAAATGACAGATACAGATTTTTTTGAGAAAATTATTAAGCAAAAGCTTGGTGCAAAACATATTTTTGCCGGATTTAACTACAGATTCGGACATAACGCCTGTGGAAATACCGACACCCTTTTAAATCTGTGTTCCGTAAATAACATAAGCCTTTCGGTTGTGCCTGCCGTGAAAAAAGGGATTGTTATATCAAGTACACACATATATGATTTAATCATTTCAGGCAACGCAAAGGAGCTTTTAGCCTGCCTCCTCCGCCCTTATTCAATCTCCGGAAAAATAACACACGGACGGGAAATCGGACGGAAAATCGGCTTTCCTACAGCAAACATTGAAATTCCCGACAATAAAGCAGTAATTAAAAATGGTGTTTACTTAGGGAAATGTCACTTAGAAGAAAACAGTTTTTTCTGCATAATCAATATCGGACCTCAACCAACCGTGACAGATGAATTTACGCCAAAAATTGAGGTTCATATACTTGATTTTGAAGGTGATATTTATGGCAGGGAAATCAGAATTGATTTTTATGAAAGAATAAGAGATATAGCCGTATTTAAGAATACACAAGAGCTGAAAGCACAGCTTATATCCGACAAAGAGACTGCATATAAGCTCTTAAGCCGTCACAACAGGACATAATATAAAAATACCCATAGAAAAATATATTTTTTTCTCACATAAGTATTGATATTTTTCTGAAAATGTGGTATTATATATACTGCCCTGTGGTGTTAGTAAAAGGTGACGCAATGTAAAACCAACATTTATTTTAAAGGGATATTGCCTCCGGAAGCGGCGCACATGCCTCCCGCTTTATGCGGCCAGTGGACTTGTAATGTTTTCGGGAAATAACCCACCTGCAAAGCAGGTTTTTACACTCGCACTTTTACGGCATCGACGGGGTATTTATTTTTACTAAAAAATAAACTAAACACTTGACAAATTCGCAAATTTATATAAAATATATATATAGACTTTTATTTTTCGAGGTAACTATGAGGGTAATAAGCGGTTCAGCCAGAGGACTGAAATTAATTACGCCTGACGGTTTAGGGACAAGGCCTACAACCGACAGGGTTAAGGAATCGGTTTTTAACATTATTCAAACCCATATCCCCTGCACAAAAGTTTTGGATTTATTTAGCGGAAGCGGTGCTTTGGGAATTGAAGCTCTGAGCCGTGGTTGCAAAAGCTGTACCTTTGTTGATTTTGACAGTACTTCCTTTGAAATAATCCAAAAGAACCTTGAAAAATCAAGATTATCAGAAAAAGCCGTTTTACATAAAAAAGATGCTATTCAGTTTTTGGCAGGCTGCAAGGAAAAATTTGATTTAATTTTTCTCGATCCCCCCTACAATAAGGGATTTTTGTCCAAAGTCTTTGAGCTTATAGATAAAAACTCCGTTTTACAAGATTATGGGATAATTGTTGTCGAAACCGAATACGGCGGAGAGCTTCCATCGAATGAAAATTTTGAATGTATTAAGAGTGCAAAATACGGAAAAACGGCAATTTTAATTTACAAGCTAAAGAAAAATGAGGGACAGATATGAAGACAGCAGTATATCCGGGAAGCTTCGATCCCTGCACTAACGGTCACTTGGATATTATAAGCAGAGCTTCAAAGCTCTTCGATAAGGTTATAGTCGCCGTTTTGATAAACAGTAGTAAAAATCCGCTTTTTTCAGCAGAAGAACGTGTTGCTCTTATTAAAAAGGCCGTAAAGCATTTAGACAACGTTGAAGTAACCTGTTTTTCAGGTCTTTTGGTTGACTTTCTCACCGAGGCAAGGGCTGATTTTGTGCTTAAAGGACTTCGGGCTGTTTCGGACTTTGAATATGAATTTCAGATGGCACTTACAAACAGAAAGCTTTCTGAAAATTTTGAAACACTTTTTATGCCGACAAGCACGGAATATATGTTCTTAAGCTCGAGCGTTGTCAAGGAAATTGCACGTTATGGCGGTAGTCTTGACGGACTTGTTCCGGATGATTTAGTTGATATTATTAAAGAAAGATGTACATTACAATAAATTTACATTAAATAAATATTTAGGAGGATTTCACATGGATGCCTTAGAATTAATTGATGAATTAGAGGATATAATAGACAAAGGAGTTTCAGTTCCCTTTACAGGCAGATGTTTGCTTGATAAAGAAGAATTAATGGAGCTTATTCAGGAGATTAAGCTTAAGCTTCCCGATGACTTAAATCAGGCTAAATGGATAAAGAATGAGCGTCAGAATATTTTAAATGACGCAAAGGCTGAATCCGATAAAATTATTAAGGAAGCAAAAGACCGTCTCATCTCTATGATTGACGAAAACGAAATAACAAAGAGTGCCAAAGAACAGGCTCAGCTTATTATGGATAAAGCAAAGGGCGATGCTAAGGCTACTAAGGATGCAAGCTATGAATACACCGATAATTTGCTTGAAAGTGTTGAAACTCTTGTTACAGACACTATCCACGAGCTTGAACAGTGTATTTCTATCATCAGAAGTAACCGCAATGAGCTCAGATAATCTATTTTCCATTTTTTTATCATTGAATTTGTTATTATTTTATGATAAAATGTCAATACTGTTCAGCGGAGGATATTATGTCAAAGGACAAAAAGGGAATAAGTATTGTTGCTCAGAATAAGAAGGCTTATCATGACTATTTTGTAGAGGACACTTATGAGGCCGGTATCTCTCTTGCCGGAACAGAGGTTAAATCAGTAAGAGACGGAAAAGTGAATTTAAGAGACAGCTACGTTTCTTTAAAAACAGGCGAAGCTGTTATTATTGGTATGCACATTTCTCCTTATGAAAAGGGAAATATTTTCAATAAAGATCCCTTGAGAGAAAGAAAACTGCTTCTCCATAAAAGAGAAATTTCAAAGCTTATAGGTCTTTCTCAGCGGGATGGGTATACCATTATACCTCTTAAAATGTATTTTAAAAATTCTTATGCAAAGCTTGAAATCGGTGTTTGCCGTGGTAAAAAAGATTATGACAAACGTGCCCCGATAGCTGAAAAAGATGCAAAACGCCGCATAGACCGTGCTCTCAAGGAGCATCAAAGGTAAATTATTTTATGGGAGCGTAATGGTTTCGACGGGGGTTTTGAGGCATAATGAGCGAGCCGCAGTGAAATCTGCGTTAAAAGTTCACATTAAATATAAACGCTAATAAAAATTTAGCTTACGCTGCCTAATTAATGCAGCTGTCCGCTGTCGGACTACCGCAACTGACAGATTGGGCATCATCGAAGCGGTGAACGTAACTTAAAAAGCTTTGATTAAGTTATGAATTTATGAAGCTACCGATTGAGGCTGATTGTTTGTGTTCGGCTTTTATTCGGGAATTTTAGACACAAACTACGCTCGTAGTTGCATTATGAGTATTTACCTTCGGACACGAGTTCAATTCTCGTCGCTTCCACCATAACCGTAAAATCGCCTTAAAATAGGCGGTTTTATTTTTTTGTACACGTTTTTTACACGATTTTTTATACCTCGTTGTTTCCACCAAAAAACGACAATCTCTGTTTCAGAGACTGTCGTTTTTTAATTATTTGAATATGTATTACAGCACATTTGAAATCCATATACCCCTTTTTATGAGTATAAAGCCTATAACACACTTAATTGCTTCTATGGACTGACACGCAAGATATATCCAAATCACAGACACATCTGTAAAGTGAGCGAGACAAAAGGCAGTAGGAACACTTATTCCCCACGAAAAACCACTGTCAAAAATAAAGGTGGTAAGCGTTTTTCCACCTGACCGCATTATAAAATATATTGAATGTACCATTCCGTGAACAGGCATCATTACTGCACTTATTAAAATAAATACAGCCGCAAGCGACCGGACATTGTCGGTAGTGTTATATATTGACGGAAACCATTTATAAAGCATTGCCATAACAATTCCCACGACAAAACAGGTTATACCCGAAAAGACAATTAGTCTCGGTGCTGAATAACGGGCTTTTCCATATTCCTCTCCACCTAAGAGCTGTCCCATAATTACCGAAATTCCCGAGCCAAGCGATATAAACATTACGTTAAATAAATTAACAACAGTGTTTGAAATATTAAGACCTGCCACAACATCTATTCCTCTCAGGGAATAACATTGAGTTAGAGTTGCAACCCCTGCTGACCATAAAAATTCATTGGAAACAAGAGGTATAAGTCCTTTTTTTATAATTTTCAATGCAAGCTCACGGGGAACTGAGAGTTTATTGTAAAGTCCCGAAACAAAACCAAGCTGTCTGCTGTTTAAATGTGTCCAGAAGATTACAATTGCCGCCTGAACAAAACGTGAAATAACAGTAGCAATAGCTGCACCTTTAACACCTAACTCCGGAAAAATTCCTATACCGAAAATGAGCAGGTAGTTAAGAAGTGTATTTGTAACAACCGCCGCAAGTCCGGCAATCATAGGAAGCACAGCTCTCGAGCTTTCTCGGAGCGTACTTGAATATGCCTGTTCCACTGCAAACGGAACTAACCCCACTATCATAACAGCAAGATACTGAAGTGCATATCCGAGAGTTGCCTCCAAATCAATTCCCTGAGTTGAATTGTGGAGAAATTTTGTTATAAGAGCATCACCCTTGAATATAAATAACAAAATTCCCAATAATGAAAGACTCAGCACAGAAAGAATTTTAAATCTGAATGTATCCTTTACACCATCTTTATCGCCTTTTCCGAAATATTGTGCGGAAAATATACCTGCCCCTGAAACCGCTCCGAATAAGGTTACATTAAACACAAATAATATCTGATTAAC
>JAZQLM010000123.1:0-2087 GCA_045542655.1 Clostridia bacterium
TCACCCTCTGCAACAAGTATAGCTGATTTTTTCTCGCCCTCTGCTCTTAATATTGATTCACGGCGTTCACGTTCAGCTTTCATTTGTTTTTCCATAGCCTCTCTTATTCCTGCCGGCGGGATAATATTTTTAAGCTCAACACGGTTTACCTTAATTCCCCACGGATCCGTAGCCTCATCAAGAATTGAACGCATACTTGAATTTATTACGTCTCTGGAGGTAAGACTTTCGTCAAGCTCCATATCACCTATAATATTTCTGAGTGTCGTAGCAGTTAAATTTTCAATAGCAGACATAGGTCTTTCAACACCGTACGAATAAAGCTTCGGATCGGTAATCTGAAAATATACAACCGTATCTATCTGCATAGTTACATTATCCTTCGTGATAACGGGCTGGGGTTCAAAATCCACAACCTGTTCCTTAAGCGAAACATTTTTTGCAACACGTTCAATGAAAGGAATTTTAAAATGAAGACCAACATTCCATGTAGCACTGTATGCTCCGAGACGTTCAACAACATACGCATGAGCCTGCGGTACAATCTTTATATTTGCGATACAAACTACAATTACAATAAACAATAAAATTAATAAAAGTTCCATAGTTTAAACTCCTTTTTATGCTAAATTTCTTTAACAATAGCTTTTACGCCCTCAATTGATATTATTATAACCCTCATGCCCTCTTTTATTTCCTCTGAATTTAAAGAAGCGGCTGTCCATATTGCTCCCTTCACATTTATCTGACCGGTTGAATTCTTGCCTATAGCTTTCACAACCTCAGCCTCTAAACCGATTATTCTGTCAGCATTCGTAGGAACAACCCTCGAATTAAGATATTTTTTCACAAAAGGACGGGTTGAAATAAGAAACAGAGCTGTAATTAAAACGAAACATACCGATACACCATAATTTGAAACGCCAACAAACACAAGCACAGCACATACCATAGCAGCAAGAGCCGCCCATATGCTGACAAGCGATAAAGTAGCAGATTCAACTACAAAAAGTATAACCGCAAGAAGTAACCAAAAAATAACTGCTTCATTCATAAAAAGCACCTCTTAATAATTAATAAGCTCTCTTATAGCCGCCGTTTCGCTTTCCTTCGGTATTTCTCTTCAAATCCTGAATTTTTTCCTCGCTGTCGTGCTTAAATCTAAGAAGCATATCCTCAAAGGACATAGATTCCTGTTCACGGCTTCTTGCACCAAAATCAAATTCCTCGGGAGGTCTTGAACCTATAGGCTCCTCCGCTTTTTTCTGAAACTTTTTCTTTTTCTGAAAGCTCTCAGAAGCTCTTTTAATAGAGAGACTTATTTTTCCCTTTTCATCTATTCCCAATACCTTAACCTTAACTTCCTGACCTACCTTAAGATGCTTATTAACATCATCAACATATTCATTGGAAACCTCAGAAATATGTACTAAACCGGATTTTCCGTCCTCAAATTCAATAAAAGCTCCGAACGGTGCAATACCGGAAACCTTTCCATCAAGAATTGTGCCTGTCTGCATTTGCATAAAAAATTTCCATAGCCTTTCCACCCGCTGAAATAATATTACTTAAGTCTTCACCAATCCTTTTCTGCGGGCGGGAAAAGGGAAAAGCAAAGACCGTATTTAATTTTAAATAAATTTCATTCAATTACAAAAAAAGAGCTATACCGCAAAAGGGCAGAGCTTTTTTATATATCAATTTTTCGTAACATCAACGAACACACGGTCATTCGGCTTAACAAGACCAAGCTTCTCACGAGCAAGCTTCTCAAGATATTCGTCCGAATTCACCTTATCAAGTTCTTTATTAAGTGTCTGCTGCTCGAGTCTTGCATCAGCTATCTGAGCTTCAAAGCTCCTAAGAGCATTATTTCTTTCATTAAGCATAACCTTCTGATGTATAAGCGTGCAGGTAACATAGGATAACACAGTCAAAATACCAATGAATTTGAAAAATCTTGCAATATTAAGTTTTTTATGTACCGATTTTTTTGACAAATTGACTGACCTCCCCCCATATTATAGATATATAGCATATTATATACCTAAATACAAGCTTTGTCAATATTTTTTTAACGTTTTTTT
>JAZQLM010000124.1:0-4125 GCA_045542655.1 Clostridia bacterium
ATGTATAATATTAACTGCTCCATAATAAAGCTATCACCTCCAATCCCGACTTAAATTTTCGGAAATGGGGGCCAACCGTCCTCGATAGCCTTTATCTGCTTTCAATATTATACATAACATTATTTAATATGTCAAGAATTATTCAATATCCGTTTTTATCACGTCGCCGAGATAATTTTTGAAATCGTCACGGAGGTCGTCACGCCTCAGGGCATATTCTACGGTAGCTTTCAAAAAGCCGAGCTTATCGCCCACGTCATAGCGGTGACCTTCAAAGTCATAGGCATACATCACCTGATTTGTCGCAAGAGCTTTGAGTGCGTCCGTAAGCTGAATTTCGCCGCCTGCACCCGGCTTTGTCTGCTCTAAGCATTCAAAGATTTCAGGGGTGATGATATATCGTCCGAGGATTGCAACATCTGTCGGTGCTTCATCAACGGGCGGTTTTTCCACAAGACCGCTAACCTTATAAACACGGTCTGCAACCTTATCCCCTGCAACAATTCCGTATTTTGAAACCTGATCGTGAGGCACTGTCTGTACCCCCAGAATTGATGTCTGATAATGATTGAATACATCTATCATTTGTTTAAGACACGGTTTTTTTGAATAAACAATATCGTCACCGAGAAGCACGGCAAAGGGTTCGTTTCCTATAAAGCTTTTTGCACAGTAAATTGCATGACCGAGACCTTTTGCTTCCTTCTGCCTTATATAGTGGATATTTGCAAGGTTTGAAATATCACGCACAAGAGCGAGAAGCTCTTCCTTATTGGACTTTTCAAGCTCCGATTCAAGCTCGTAGGACTTGTCAAAATGGTCCTCAATCGCTCTTTTGTTACGACCGGTGATTATCATTATATCTTCAATCCCCGACTCGATTGCCTCCTCAACGATGTACTGAATTGTAGGCTTGTCAACTATAGGGAGCATTTCCTTAGGCTGAGCCTTTGTTGCAGGGAGAAAACGTGTTCCGAGTCCTGCTGCCGGAATTATGGCTTTTTTAATTTTTTTCATTTTGATTTACCGTCCTTTTAAAATTATATTAATTGTAATTCTCAAGTTTCCATTCATCAATTCCTGTCTGGATTGCGTGCATCATTCGTGTTTTAAAGGAGTGGTCGAGAGCGTTTTTCTCATTGATGAAATCCTTCATATCCTGTCTTTTTGACAGCCCGTCCATAGGACAGGGATTTTTAACAACAGGAAGCTCTGCTCTCTTTGCATAGCCCTTTATATCCCCCTCCGCAGTATAAATAAGCGGCCTGATAACATACATATCCTTTCTTGAGAGGTATGTAACGGGAGAAAAGCTGTAAATACGCCCCTCGTAAAAAAGGGAGAGAAAGAAGGTTTCTATAACGTCCTCGTTGTGGTGACCGAGTGCGACCTTGTTGCAGCCGTTTTCCACCGCAAGGTCGTTAAGTGCACCCCTACGCATTTTCGCACACAGGGAGCAGGGGCGGTTTTCCTTTCGTATATCGAAAATTATTTCCGCAATATTCGTCTTTTTTCTGACGTATTCAACGCCGAGGCTTTGGCAAAATTCCTCTACCTTTGAATAATCCGCACCCTCAAAGCCCATATCGACGGTTATACCCATAACCTCATAAGGAACTTCAGAGAATTTACGGTAGGCAGCGAGTGCGGCAAGGAGTGCAAGGCTGTCTTTTCCTCCCGATATTCCCACGGCAATCCTGTCGCCTGGACTTATCATTTTGTAATCCTGTATCGCTCTTCGCATAGAGCTTAAAATTTTTCTCATATAAAAAACCTGTTAAGATAAATGTATAAAAATGTAATCTACAGACTATTTTTAAAAAGTGCAAGGGCACGGGAGCGGTGGCTGATTGAATTTTTCTCCTCTGCCGTAACCTGTGCCAGAGATTTACCGAATTTCGGCGAATAAAATACCGGATCGTATCCAAAGCCGTTCTCACCTGCTATTTCAAACAAAATTCTTCCCTCGCATTTTCCTGTAAATGTCACGGTTTCTTTGTCCGGACGTGCATAGGCAATAGTGCAAACAAATTCTGCGTCCCTCTTATCCTCGGGAACATTTTTAAGCACACCTAAAAGCTTTGTTATATTATCGCTGTCGGTTGCGTTCTCCCCTGCATAACGTGCGGTATAAATCCCCGGTGCTCCGCCGAGTGCCTTAACGCAAAGTCCGCTGTCATCGGCAATCGTGGGAAGTCCTGTCGCTTTCATAACCGTTTCAGCCTTTTTTACGGCATTTTCCTCAAAGGTAATTCCGTCCTCAACCACCTCGTCCGAAAAGCCTGCTTCGTCCTGGGTGATTATTTCAAAACCCTCACCTAAAATATTCTTTATTTCCTCAGCCTTATGCTTATTATGGCTTGCAAGTACAAGTTTCATTTTATCTTTCCTCTTAATTTTCAGTTTGTTTTCTTAATTTTACCACAAAAAATCCCGTTTGTAAATATTTATGTTGCAAAGTTACCAAATTTATGCTACAATAAAAATGTTATTATACTTTTTTGAAAGAAAGAGGGAATTTAAAATGAAAAAAATATTGGCTTTATTACTTACAGTTGTAATGTGTTTTGCTTTCGCTGCTTGCGGAAACAACGCAGGCAAAAATGCAGATTACTCAAAGTCTGTTGAGGGTGCTAAAATAGTTGCAGAAGCAGGCTCTGCAGGCGAAGAGCTTACTGCTTCCGATGAATTTTTCAAGGGTGCAGAGTTTACTCCTGTTGACTCAATGGCTAAGGCTTTAATGGAAGTGGAAGCAGGTACAGCCGACATCGCTATCGTTGACTATGTTACATCTATCGGTTCAATCGGCGAAGGCACAGACTATGCTGATTTAAAGGTTGTTGAGGGCAAGGATTTCAGCCCCGAAGAATACGGTATCGCATTCAGAAAAGGCAGTGACGCAGTTCCTGCCGTAAACGCAGCTATCGCTGAAATTATGAATGACGGAACAATGGATAAGGTTGCAAAGAACTATAAGCTTGACGCTCTTCTTATAAAGGACGGCAAGGCTCAGGACGACGAAACAAAGGAAGGCGACCTTGCTTACATAAAGGAAAAGGGCGAGCTTGTAATCGGTATTACTCTCTTTGCTCCTATGAATTATTATGACGAAAGCAATAAGCTCATCGGCTTTGAAACAGAATTTGCAGAAGCTGTTTGCGAAAAGCTTGGCGTAAAGGCTAAATTTGTTGAAATCAACTGGGATACAAAGGAAATCGAGCTTAACGCAAAGAGTATTGACTGTATCTGGAATGGTATGACAATCACAGACGAACGTCTTGAAAATATGAGCATTTCAGCTCCTTATATGCAGAACAAGCAGGTTATGGTTTCAAAATAATATTGCAGATTTGTCGACAGCGGGGCGATGTAGGCATCGTCCCCTACAGATTTGTGATACAATGATTGTAGGGAACGGATTTATCCGTTCCGTAAAACAGACGGTCGGGGACGCCCGTCCCTGCAAACGTATCAGAATTTTTAGAAAGAACGGTTTAAGGCATGAACGATATTCAGCAAATCATATCTTCATTATTTGACGGGTTTTATACCAATTGTATAATCTTTGTACTGACGCTTCTTATGTCGCTTCCGCTTGGCTTGATTATATCATTCGGCTCAATGACGAAGTTTAAGCCTATCCGCTGGATTACCCGTACCTTTGTATGGATAATCAGAGGAACGCCGCTTATGCTCCAGCTTTTTGTGGTGATGTATGCCCCCGGAATTTTGTTTGAAATTCCTGTCAGCTCAAGAATGACCGCTGCCCTGATTGCCTTTGTGGTAAACTATGCGGCTTATTTTTCCGAAATATTCCGTGGCGGTATTGAGTCTATCCCGAAAGGACAGTACGAGGCTTGTCAGGTGCTTGGTATGACTAAAACACAGGCGTTTTTTAAAGTAGTTTTGTTTCAGGTGGTAAAACGTATTGTCGCTCCGTGCAGTAACGAAATTATTACCTTGGTTAAAGACACTTCACTTGCCCGTGTAATCAGCGTTTCAGAAATTATTATGTGTGCAGAGCGTTTTACAAAAAAAGGCTTGATATGGCCTCTTTTCTCTACAGGAATTTATTTTCTTCTGTTCAACGGTGTTCTTACTCTGTTGTTCGGTTACATAGAGAAA
>JAZQLM010000125.1:0-5544 GCA_045542655.1 Clostridia bacterium
CATCATTTCCGTCCTTGTCCTGACCGCCTGCAATCAAATTTTGAAACAAGCTGTATCCGGCAAAGCCCTCTGCCGAGGCATGGTCACGCACCTTGTTTAAGTCGTTTAGCTTAACCCATACACAGTCAATAAGCTCCTGTGCTTCCTCACGGGTAATTTTACCCTTTTCAATATCCGCTTTATAATACGGGAACATATACTGGTCAAAGCGTCCGGGAGAAATGGAA
This sequence comes from Clostridia bacterium, assembly GCA_045542655.1. Classification (GTDB taxonomy): domain Bacteria; phylum Bacillota; class Clostridia; order Monoglobales; family Monoglobaceae; genus RGIG8709. Next base: position 228 of record JAZQLM010000125.1, read on the forward strand.
TGACCGCTTGACTCAATCTGAATAAGCATCTGCACAAACCAGAAAGACTGGCAAGCCTCATAAAAGCTTGTTGCACCCTTTTTTGGCACATTTTTACATATTTCGGAAATTTTTATAAGCTCTTCCTTTCTCTCTGCGTCATAGCACTTTTCTGCCATATCCTTTGCAAGATAAGAATATCTCTCGGCATATAAAATACCTGCCTCAAGACTTTTTATCACAGCTTTTAAAAACGCACTCTTGGTAACGTAGTTTTCATCAGATACTCTGCACCTTGAAAGCTCCTCTGCCGCCTTTTTGATAATTCCCTCAAAACCGATTTCAAGAACCTGTTCGTATGCAACCGTAACGTGACCGATTCCGTTATAGAAATAGTTACCCGGTGTAAAAATGTTATGCTCAATTGCAAGCTTGGTTTCCTCAGCCATATATGAAGTGGCAAGCTCGCTTGTAGTTTTGCCTTCCCAGTACTTGTAAGCCTCTCTTATTTTAGCCTTGTTTTCCTCCGAAACATAAAATGGATCGGCTGAGCGAAACTCAACCGTGTCAAGCTCATCAAGTAGCCACTGATACGAAAATTCAGGGAACAGCTGACAGCTTCTCGGTGCAACCGTTGAGCTGCCGACAATAAGTTCACGGTCTCTTATTATAATAGGAAGATTTTTTAATATATGCTCAAACGCAAGTGCCTTTCTCGTAATAACAGGCAAATCCTCCGTCTCTTTATAGCTCTCGGTTATAAGCACCGCTCTGTCTGCCTCAATCTGAGGCATATCTTTATATAAATTATCAATTAAAAATTGTATTCTGTCACTTTTTCTTATATCCTTGGTATATACGTTCAATTTTTCTACCTCCCGTATACATATTTATATTTTGCTATTGTCTATTATACAATATAAATCCACAAAAGTCAATAGAAAAACAACAAAAAAAAGATTTTCAAAGAAATAATTAAATGTTTTACGTGAAACAAATTTAAAATATCTTTTAAAATTTTGAAAACTGTATTGTAATTTTTAATATTCTGTGATATTATTAAGTAAGTAAATTTATAAAATAATTCTGGAGTTAATATAATGGGAAAAGTAATAGCAATAGCAAACCAAAAGGGCGGTGTGGGAAAAACCACTACGTCGGTGAATTTAAGTGCTTGTCTCGGTAAGGCAGGCAAAAAAACTCTCATAATCGACATTGATCCGCAGGGAAACACAACAAGCGGTCTTGGTATTGATCCGAAAGGACTTGAGCTTTCTGTTTATGATTGCCTTATAAATGATACAAAAATGAAAGACGTTATTTTGAAAACGGAATTTGATAATCTCTGGATTGTTCCGTCCAATATAAATCTTGCGGGTGCGGAGCTTGAACTGGTTATGCAGGAGAAAAGGGAATATCTTTTGAAAAAATCAATCGGTGAGATAAAGGACTATTTTGACTACATTTTAATTGACTGTCCCCCCTCTCTCGGACTTATAACCTTAAATTCTTTTACTGCCGCCGACTCAATTTTAATACCAATTCAATGCGAGTATTATGCACTTGAGGGTTTAAGTCAGCTCACCAACACAATAAAAATGGTAAAAAGAGCGTTAAACACCTCCCTTTCGATTGAGGGAATACTTCTTACGATGTTTGACGCAAGGACAAACCTTTCCATTCAGGTTGTGGACGAGGTTAAGAAGTTTTTCGGGGGCAAGGTTTTCGGAACAATAATTCCGAGAAATGTACGTTTATCGGAAGCACCGAGCTTTGGTCAGCCGATTATAGAATATGATAAAAATTCAAGAGGTGCAGAGTGCTATACCGACCTTGCGGAAGAAGTAATCGAAAGAAACAGTTAAAAAGGAGAACTATAATGGATAACAAAGATAAAAAGATAAAAAAGCCGAGAGGTCTCGGAAAAGGTATAAATGCACTTTTTGAAAGTCCCGTAGCGGACAATAGCGAAACGGACGTGTTTGCGGCAGATGATGTTTTTTCTGTTAAAGCCGGCTTTGAAGAAGAGGCTTATGACGCTTCCAAAGTGGTTAAAATTAAATTGAGAGACATCGAGCCTAATCCAAAACAGCCGAGACGTAATTTTGAAAAGGAAAAATTAGAGGCACTTGCAGACTCACTCAAAACTCACGGAATAATTCAGCCGATACTTGTTAAGAAAAATGACAACGGAATGTATACGATTATTGCCGGAGAACGTCGCTGGAGAGCCTCAAAAATAGCAGGCATTGATGAGCTTCCTTGTATAATTAAGGATTTTGACGAAAAAGAGCTTATGGAAATTGCCCTCATTGAAAATCTTCAGAGAGAGGATTTAAACCCTATTGAAGAAGCTGAGGGATATAAAAATCTTATGGAAAAATTTAATATGACACAAGAAGAAGTTTCTGAGCGTGTGGGAAAGAGCAGAAGTGCGGTTGCAAATTCGCTAAGACTTAATAAGCTTTGTGATGAAATTAAGGAAATGCTTATTGACGGAAAAATTTCTCAAGGTCATGCAAGGACTATTCTCCCTGTAGATGACAAGAAAGCTCAGATTGAAATTGCTGAAAAAATTGTAAAAGACGGTCTTAATGTTCGCCAGACTGAAAAGCTTGTAAAGGATTTTGAAAACAAAATCGTAACCGCAAAGGTCGTTCCTTCGCAGCCTGCAATCAGTAAAGATATGATTAAGTATTACGCATCACTTGAAGAGACTCTTTCGAAAAAATTCAGCACAAAGGTTAAATTTAACATTGGTAAAAATAAAAGCAAAATCGAAATTGAATATTATTCAAGCGAAGATTTGGAAAGATTGCTTTATGAACTTAAAAAGTAATTAATTGACAATTTTTGTCAGTTTTTAGTAAAAAATTGACCTTTAAAATCTATGTTTAAATAAAAATTTTAAGTATAAGTAGGCATACATTATTAAATTAAGGTTAAATTGATTTAAGGGCATATTTTTAAGCAAATAGGACTATGGGTGAAATTGAGGTGAAAATTTTGAAGAAATTTGACAGGAAAATATTTTTATATGCAATAATAATGATAGCTGCAGTTTTAGTTTTGATTTTGTTTGTATATTTTTCGGAACAAAGATATGAAAATATGGAGGATGTTTTTGAAAATCAGATTTTAATTCAGGAAGAAAAAACAGAACTCTTTCAGGAGAAAATAAAAATGCTCGAAGAAAAAAATCTTGAGCTTGAAAAAGAAAACAAAAATCTCAAAAAAGAGCTTAACACAAAAAACGGTTCTTCATCAAATGGTGAAACATATCAGCAGTCGATGAAAATGCTGTCTGAAATCTATCTTTTGATTGAAAGCGGAGAAATCGAAAAGGCAAAAGCTGAGCTTGAAAGGTTTGATACCTCCACCTTTGACGATACGGTAATAAGCTTCAAAAAAGCTCTTGAAAATTTAGTGAAATAATAAACTTAAGGTCCGCTAAATTGCGGACCTTTTGTCGTATGTAAATAGTGTCGCAAACGGAGCGTCATGCTTTTCTTACTTAAAGATAATTATGATTTCTCCTTTCAATAAAGAGTTAAATTTATCTTTAAAATAAAAAAGTGCGGGCAAAAGCCTCGCACCGAAAAATACAAGGCTTTTGTGCAACCACGCAACTCAATACACACGTTAAAAAGAATCAAGCATGTATAAATAAGCCTGTATTTTTACCAAAATCAAAAATACACACTGATTCTTTTTTATATTAAGTTACGTGGTTAGTATTATTCTACCATATATTTTCTAATTTGCCTATAGTTAAAATAAAAAAAGGCTCCCCAGAGCATAAGGGAGCTGTAAACGTAGTTGACAGAGGGATTGTTAGCGGTTATTTACCACATTGTACCGAAACAATCCCTCCTGAAATTCTACGAATTTCTGTCCCCCCTTTACACAAGGGGGAAATGTCTATAAGAATTTTATTTATATTCTTTCATAAATCCGTATTTCTGATGCTCAGAGATAAGCTCGTCACACATTGCGATAATATCGTCAATTGAAAGCTCTGCGGCTGTATGAGGCTCAAGGAGTGCCGCTTTATAAATATCTTCTCTTTTTCTGCTTCTTCCTGCTTCGATAGTGAGAAGCTGAGGATTGATATTTGTTCTGTTCATAGCTGCAAGGGCTTCGGGAAGGTCACCGATAAATGTAGGGTGTATTCCGCTTCCGTCCACAAGGCAGGGAACCTCTACACAGGCATAGTCCGGCAGGTTGGTGATAGCACCGTTATTTATAACATTACCGCCGATTTTGTAAGGCTTATCAGTAACTATAGCTTCGATTATATGAGAAGCATATTCACGGCTTCTTTCGTGTGTGATTTTTCCGCATGCAAAGATTTCTTCCTTCTGCTTTTTCCAGTTTTCAATCTGCTCAACACATCTTCTCGGATATTCGTCAAGAGGAATATTATACTTTTCAATAAGCTCGGGATATTTTGACTTTATAAAGAATGGGTTGTACTCTGCGTTATGCTCGCTTGACTCTGTGCAGTAGTGGCCGAAAAGTCTTATGTATTCGTATCTTGTCATATCGTAGTGCTTTTCATTTTTATTCTTTTCAGCCGCTTTTTCCTTTATAAGTGGATAGAGGTCATTGCCCTTTAAGTCCTTAATTTCAAGAAGCCAACCCATATGGTTAATTCCTGCAATCTTATCCTTAAAGCCGTCAACCTCAATACCGAGGTCTGATAAAAGTCCGAGGGAGCAAACCTGAACGCTGTGGCAAAGACCGATTGTTTTCACTTTTGTAAATCTCTGCATATAGCCTGTAAGCATAGCCATCGGGTTTGTGTAGTTTAAGAACCACGCATCGGGACAAACCTCTTCAATATCTTTTGCAAACTCGTCCAGAACAGGGAATGTACGAAGTGCACGCATAATTCCGCCAATGCCGAGAGTGTCGCCGATTGTCTGTTTAAGGCCGTACTTTTTCGGAACTTCAAAGTCAATTACGGTACAAGGCTCGTAGCCGCCCACCTGAATTGCGTTTACAACAAAGTTTGCACCTCTTAAAGCGTCTTTTCTCTCCTCTACACCGAGGTATTTCTTTACTGTTGCTCTGCCCTCGTTGCAGTTTTTGTTGAGAGCCTCTATAAGCATATAGCTTTCGTCAAGTCTTTCTCCGTCAATGTCATAGAGTGCAATATCTATATCGTGTAAATTTTCGCAAAGCATACAGTCACCAAGTACGTTTTTTGCGAAAACTGTGCTTCCTGCACCCATAAATGTAATCTTTATTCTGCTCATAATTTTTTACTTCCCTTCTTTTTGTTTAATTATATTATACATAAAAAAGAAAAAAAGTAAATGTCATAATAATATAT
>JAZQLM010000126.1:0-5216 GCA_045542655.1 Clostridia bacterium
TGGACGAAAAGGATTTTGCAGAACGTGTGGCGGAATTAAGAATAAAGAAAAATGTTTCCGCACGGGAAATGAGTTTAGCTATAGGTCAAAATCAGGGATATATTAATCACATAGAGTTAGGACATGCAACGCCGTCATTATCGGGCATATTTTATATCTGCGAATATCTTGGGATAGAACCGTCTGAATTTTTTGATTTGGAAAATAAAAATCCCGCAAGATTGAATAAAATAAATGAATATTTAAAAAAATTGAATGATGAACAGCTTGAACTTATAGAAAAACTCTTAAAGAACATAATTGAGAAATAAGCCTTTTACTTGAGGGTGTTGCTTTCCGCTGGAAAGCGTTTTAGAGCTGACCGAGTCGAGAGACGAGACAGATAGTTATGTAGAATCATTTGCTTTAATACTTAATGATAATAATTGCTTATAAACGAGTAGGGCGATATTAATCGCCCTACTCGTTTATAAAATTGGGGAAATACCCACGATTGTTTTATTTTCAAATGTACTCTTATTTAACGGGGATAACGTTTTTATCCTTTAATACAACGTCATGTGCACCGCCCTCGATGATGCTTGTTGCTGAAACAAGTGTCATCTTTGCGTTCTTCTGTAAATCGGGAATGTTAAGAACTCCGCAGTTACACATAGTTGACTTAACCTTGCCAAGTGTAAGTCTTACATTATCCTTAAGGCTTCCTGCATACGGAACGTATGAGTCAACGCCTTCTTCAAAGGAAAGCTTGCTTGCACCGCCCATATCATAACGCTGCCAGTTTCTTGCTCTTGCAGAGCCTTCACCCCAGTATTCCTTCATATAATTTCCGTTTACATTTACAATGTTTGTCGGACTTTCGTCAAAGCGTGCAAAGTATCTTCCAAGCATAACAAAGTCTGAACCCATCGCAAGTGCAAGAGTAATGTGGTAGTCGTGAACGATACCGCCGTCTGAACAAATCGGGATATAAATTCCTGTTTCTTCAAAATATTCGTCTCTTGCGGCTGCAACCTCCTGAACAGCTGTTGCCTGACCTCTTCCAATACCTTTTTGCTCACGGGTAATGCAAATTGAACCGCCGCCGATACCTATTTTAATAAAGTCAGCACCAGCTTCTGCTAAAAATCTGAAGCCTTCACGGTCAACAACGTTTCCTGCACCAACCTTAACACTGTCACCATATTTATCACGGATAAATTTAAGTGTTCTTGACTGCCATTCAGAGAACCCCTCTGATGAGTCAATACAGAGAACATCAGCACCTGCTTCAATAAGGGCAGGAACTCTTTCTTCGTAGTCACGAGTGTTAATACCTGCACCTACCACATATCTCTTAGAAGAGTCTAAAAGCTCGATAGGATTTTCCTTATGTGAATCGTAGTCCTTTCTGAATACGAAGGCTACCAATCTGCCGTCATCGGAGACTATCGGGAGAGAGTTAAGCTTGTTATCCCAGATAATGTCGTTTGCGGCTTTTAGAGTAATACCGTCTTTTGCTGTTATAAGATTTTCAAGGGGAGTCATAAACTCTTTAACCTTAACGTCCTTTTCCATTCTTGAAACACGGTAATCACGGCCTGTAACAATTCCCAAAAGCTTACCTGTAGCTGTGCCGTCGTCGGTAACTGCAACAGTGGAATGACCGGTTTTTTCTTTAAGAGTAAGTACATCTAAAAGGGTGTTGTCGGGGCCGATGTTAGAGTCGGAAACAACAAAGCCTGCTTTGTAATTCTTGACTCTTCTGACCATTTCTGCTTCGCTTTCTATGGTCTGTGAACCGTAAATAAATGAAACACCGCCTTCTTTAGCGAGGGCGATAGCAAGCTTATCATCGGAAACAGACTGCATAATAGCAGAAACCATAGGAATATTCATACTGATTGCAGGTTCCTCACCCTTTTTGAACTTAACAAGAGGTGTTTTAAGACTTACGTTTGCCGTCATACATTCCGAGGAAGAATATCCCGGAACGAGCAGATATTCGCTGAAGGTGTGTGAAGGACCGTCAAAATAAAAAGCCATACTTAAAATCTCCTTTATATCATTGTAATTTATTAGCTATCTAAAGTAAAAAAGATTATTTTTGTTATTATACAACATATTTTCGGGTTTGTCTACAAAATTTTAAAAAATTATTAAATTTTTATAAATTTTGTGACGATAAACAAAAAATGTATTTACAAATGCCGATTAAACATATATAATATAATAGTAAAAATATATGGTCTGCAAAAAAGACAGACCTTTATGAAAAGAGGTTTTATTATGTACATAGGAATAGATTTGGGAGGAACCAATATTGCGGCTGGTCTTGTTGACGAGAGCGGAAAGATTATAGTAAAAAATTCAACACCGACTCTTGCAGAAAGAGACTATACCGAAATAGTAAGGGATATGATTATGCTTTCCGAGAAGCTTGCAGAGGAAGCAGGCATTACAATGAGTGATGTGAAAGCAATCGGAGTAGGAAGCCCAGGTTCAATTGATTATAAAAACGGAAGAGTGGCATATTCCAATAATTTAAAGTTTGACAATGTTCCGCTTGAGGCAGAAATTAAGAAATACTATGATGTTCCGGTAGTTCTTGAAAATGATGCAAATGCTGCCGCTTTTGGTGAATACATAGCAAGCGGTGCGGATGCGGAAAGCTTTGTTGCAATTACACTTGGAACAGGTGTTGGCGGTGGTATAATTCTTGATAATAAGATTTATCGTGGTTTCAACGGTGCCGGTGCGGAGCTTGGACATTTTACTCTTGTTCACGGCGGACTTCCGTGTACCTGCGGTAAAAACGGATGTTGGGAGGCTTATGCTTCCGTAACTGCTCTTATCGGTCAGACGAAGGTTGCTATGAGCAAATATCCGGAAAGCCTTATGAATACAATTGCAAAAGAAAGAGGCGAAATTAACGGAAGAACAGCCTTTGATGCGGCAAAAGCAGGCGATGCGGCGGCTTTACAGGTGGTACAGAAGTACACCGAATATGTTGCCGACGGAATTGTAAGTATTGTAAATATATTCCAGCCTCAAAAGCTTGTTGTGGGTGGAGGTATCAGTCGTGAGGGTGAGTATCTTTTGAATCCCGTTATTGAGTATGTGAGAAAATATGACTATAACAAGCTTTTTGAGAAAACCGAAATTACTACTGCAACATTATTTAATGAAGCAGGCATAGTCGGTGCGGCTCTTGCAGCGAAATATATGCAGTAAAATAAAACGTATTAAAAGAGAAAGATAATAGAAAGAAGGAAACAAAAGAAATGGCAAAAAAACAGTTTAAGGCGGAGTCAAAAAGACTTCTTGACCTGATGATTAACTCGATTTACACACATAAGGAAATTTTTATGCGTGAAATCATTTCAAATGCGTCGGATGCAATCGACAAGCTTTGTTATATTTCTCTTACCGATGATAAGGTCGGACTTTCGAGAAGTGATTTTAATATCCTTATTTCAATTGATAAGGAAAAAAGAACAATCACTGTTTCGGACAACGGTATAGGTATGACAAAGGATGAAATGGAAAATAACCTCGGCGTTATTGCAAAGAGCGGTTCGTTTAAATTTAAAAATGAAATGACCGAGGAAGAAAAGAGCAAAGAGGATATTGATATTATCGGTCAGTTTGGTGTAGGCTTTTATTCTGCATTTATGGTCTGCGATAAGGTAACCGTAATTTCAAAGGCGTATGGCACGGATGAGGCATTTTGCTGGGAATCCGAGGGGGCAGATGGCTACACCGTAACAGAAGCAGAAAAGGACAGCTTCGGAACTGATATAATTATGCACGTTAAACCCGATACGGATGAAGAAAATTACAGCGAATACCTTGAAAGCTATAAGATACGTTCTTTGATAAAAAAATACTCTGATTATATAAGATACCCCATTAAGACAGAGGTTGAGAAAACTAAGTCTGTTGAAACGGACGAAAAAGACGAGAACGGAAATCCGAAGACAAAATACGAAACCTATACCGAGATTGAAACGGTAAACAGTATGATTCCGATTTGGCATAAGTCAAAGGGTGAGGTGTCTGACGAGGAAGCAGGAGAATTTTATAAAGAGCATTTTTATGACTCCGAAAATCCCGTCAAGGTTATCCGTGTAAATGCAGAGGGTGCGGTTTCGTATAAGGCTATGCTTTTTATCCCTGCAAAAGCACCTTACGGATATTTTACAAAAGAATACGAAAAAGGACTTCAGCTTTATGCAAGCGGTGTTCTTATTATGGACAAGTGTGCCGATTTGCTTCCCGAGCATTTCCGTTTTGTAAAGGGTGTGGTGGATACACAGAATTTGTCGCTTAATATTTCAAGAGAGCTTCTCCAGCACGACAGACAGCTTAAAACAATAGCAACAAATCTTGAAAAGAAAATCAAGAGCGAGCTTAAAAAGCTTATGACATCTGCACCTGAAAATTATGAGAAATTTTATAATGCGTTCGGACTTCAGCTTAAATACGGCATTGTAAACGATTACGGTATGCACAAGGATATGCTAAAAGACCTTCTGATGTTCTATTCTTCAAAGGAAGAAAAGCTTGTGTCACTTGCTGATTATGTAAGCAGAATGCCCGAAGAACAAAAGTATATCTATTTTGCCTGCGGTGAATCTGTAAAAATGATTGACAAGCTTCCGCAGACAGAACAGATAAAGGAAAAGGGCTATGAAATGCTCTATATGACCGATGATGTGGACGAGTTTGCGGTAGGTATGCTTGGTGCGTTTGAGGATAAGCAGTTTAAATCTATAAATGATAATGATTTGGGACTTGAAACCGACGAAGAGAAGAAGGAAACCGAGAAGCAGTCCGAGGATAATAAGGATATGCTTGAAAGTATGAAAGAGAGCCTTGGAGAAAGTGTTTCAAAGGTTATAGTGTCGCATAAGCTTAAGAGCCATGCGGTTTGTCTTTCAACAGATGGTCCTATAACACTTGAAATGGAGAAATATTTCGCTTCAATTCCGGGTGCTCCGGAGTCGCCAAAGGCTCAGCGTGTTCTGGAAATTAACCCAAATCACAAGGTGTTCGGAGTTTTGAAAGAGGCTTATGAAAAGGAAGATAAGGAAAAAATAAGTAATTATTCATATCTTCTTTATAACGAAGCACTCTTAATCGCAGGTCTTCCTGTTGATGATCCCTCTGCATTTGCAGAAGCCGTTTCTGAATTAATGAATTAGTAAATAAATACACAAGGGGCTGCCTTGTTA
>JAZQLM010000127.1:0-3047 GCA_045542655.1 Clostridia bacterium
CGTGATGCGTTCAGGCACACGGCGTCTCATATACTTGCACAGGCGGATAAGAGACTTTACCCTGACGTAAAGCTTGCAATCGGACCTTCTATTGAAGATGGTTTTTATTATGATTTTGATACACCTGTTCCTTTTACATCAGAGGACTTAGCAAAAATTGAAAAGGAAATGAAAAATATAGTAAAGGAAAATCTTCCTCTTGAACGCTTTGAGCTTGAAAGAGCAGAAGCTATCAAGCTTATGGAGGAAAAGGGAGAGGATTATAAGGTTGAGCTTATATGTGATTTGCCTGAGGGCGAGACTATCAGCTTTTACAAGCAGGGCGAATACGAAGACCTTTGTTGCGGCCCTCATATTATGTCTACAAAGCCGGTAAAGGCATTTAAGCTTACCTCAATTGCCGGTGCATACTGGAGAGGCAGCGAAAAGAATAAAATGCTCACAAGAATTTACGGAACTGCATTTACAAAAAATGCAGACCTTGAGGAGCATCTTGAAAGACTTGAAGAGGCAAGAAAAAGAGACCATAACAAGCTTGGACGTGAGCTTGAATTATTTACTACCTCTGAGCTTATCGGTCAGGGACTTCCGATTATGCTTCCAAAGGGTGCAAAGATGATTCAGATTCTTCAGAGATTTGTTGAAGATACTGAGGCCTCAAAGGGCTGGCAGCTTACAAAAACACCCTATATGGCAAAGAGTGATTTATATAAATTATCGGGACATTGGGACCATTATCAGGACGGTATGTTTGTAATGGGTGACGAGGAAAAGGATAAAGAGGTATTTGCACTTCGTCCTATGACATGTCCGTTCCAGTATCAGGCATATTTAAACAGAGCAAGATCCTACCGTGACCTTCCGCTTCGCTACAATGAAACCTCAACTCTTTTCAGAAATGAGGCATCGGGCGAAATGCACGGTCTTATAAGAGTACGTCAGTTTACTATTTCAGAGGGACATCTTATGTGTACACCCGAGCAGCTTGAGGATGAATTTAAGGGATGTCTTGAGCTTGCAATTTATATGCTGAAAACTCTTGGCTTATATGAGGATGTTTCCTACAGATTCTCACAGTGGGACCCCGATGATAAGGAAAAGTATATCGGTACAAAGGAGCAGTGGGACGAGGCTCAGGATGTTATGAAGAAAATCCTTGACCATCATGAAATTCCTTATAAAATCGGTATAGGTGAAGCTGCGTTCTACGGACCGAAGCTTGATATTCAGATTAAGAATGTATATGGAAAAGAGGACACCTTAATCACAATTCAGATTGACCAGATGCTTGCTGAAAAATTTGGAATGGAATACGTGGATGCAGACGGAACAAAGAAAAACCCGTATATCATTCACAGAACCTCAATCGGCTGTTATGAACGTACACTTGCACTTCTGATAGAGAAATATGCAGGTAAGTTCCCTCTCTGGCTCTCTCCTGTTCAGGTAAGTGTTATGTCACTTTCCGAGAAAACCGAAGAATATGCAAAGAAGGTTTCAGAGCAGCTTAAAGCGGCAGGAATAAGATGTGAGCTTGATACAAGGTCTGAAAAAATCGGCTACAAAATCCGTGAAGCACAGCTTAAGAAAATAAATTATATGGTTGTAGTCGGAGCAAAAGAGGAGGAAAATAACGTAGTTTCATTAAGAAGCAGAGATGGTGAGACAACAGACAATCTTTCAGTGGGAGACCTTCTTTCAAAGCTTCTTGAGGAAATTAGCTTAAAGAAATAATATGGCTGAAATATTTGGTAATATATCCGGTATGTTCTATAGCAACAACCGGTATTCAACTCAGATAAAACGAAGAAAACGCAGAGAAAATTACAGACTCTACAGCATAATGCTTCTTATTTCGTTTTTATATTACTATTCACTTGAAATATGTAACAGAAACTGGTTGCTTAACGGTCCGGTATTTACATTTGTAAATGTATTTATCATATATTCGTTTATATATGCTTTAAGTGTTTTTTGTGTAAAACGCTGGATTGCCGCAATTGTTTGCGGAGGGGTGACTACGGCTGTCTCGCTGATTAACTTCTATACTGTTATGTACAGAAATCAGCCGGCATCCCCCCTTGATTTCCATAACCTGAAAACGGCTGTAAATGTGGCAGGAAGCTATAAGTTTGAATTTAGCTTTACGGTGCTTTTTGCAATTATCCTTTTTTTAGGGGGCGTTGCGATTTCAGTTTTGGTTTTAAGAAAATACGAGAGAGAAAAAGAGTCTGATTTAAGAGAATATATCTCAAGGCTTTTGATTACGGCTGTATCGGTATTTATGTTTTTGTATATCGTATTTTTTGCACCGTTTTCCTTAAAGCCTAAGTTTACACTTGTATGGTCGTGGGAGGAAACCTATAACAAATACGGGTATCTCTGTATTTCTGAGGAAATGTGGGCAAAATCCTTTAATGCGGTAAAATCGCCTTACGGGTATGATGAAGAGGGGTTAAAGGAGTATTCCGAGAAAACTCAGGTTAAGAAAAAAGATAACGAGAGAAAACCGGATATTATCTTAATAATGAATGAGACGTATTTTGACCTTTCAAATGTTACAAAGCTTGAAACGGATAAAAGCGTTACACCCTTTATTGACAGCTTAAAAAATAAGGTTTCGGGATATTCGATTGTGCCTGGCAGCGGAGGGGGAACAAACAGGAGCGAATATGAGCTTCTTACAAGTAACTCGCTTACCCTTATGCCGGACATTACCCCGTTTTCATTCCTTAATTTAGATGGTGCGGACAGCATAGTTAAATTCCTCGAAGAAAAGGGTTATTCTACTGCGGCAAGTCACTGTGCCGGCGGTCTTAACTATGCAAGAGGGAATACCTATCCGAAGCTTGGCTTTGATGAGGCATTTTTTATAGAGGATTTTGAAAACATTGAAAAGTACGGAAGCAGACCGTATGCAACTGATAAATGTGTGTATGAGCATATGATTGAAAAATACAACAATATGGGTGACGGTCCGAGATTTTTCTTTAATCTTACCATTCAGAACCACGGTGACTGGAATTTAAATGATGAAAGCGAGGATT
>JAZQLM010000128.1:0-9265 GCA_045542655.1 Clostridia bacterium
CTCAGTATTATACAATAAGGGATTTTTGTAAGTCTCTTGAAGATTTTGATAACTCCTGTAAAAAGGTAAGCGAAATAGGTTATAAAATAGTTCAGCTCTCGGGAATAGGTGATTTTTCCGGTGAAGATATTAAGGATATTCTTGATAAATATGGTTTGGAAGCTGTATGCACCCACAGAGCTCCGCAGAATTATCTTGAAAATATTGATAAGGAAATAGAGTTTCATAAAACGATAGGATGTAATATTTGCGGACTCGGAGCAATGCCTGGCTTTAATGTAAAAGAGGAAACAATAAAAGCATTTATTCAAAACTTCACACCCGTTTGTAAGAAGCTTGAAGAAAATGGACTAATTTTTGCATATCACAATCATGCGTTTGAGTTTGAAAAAATTGATGGTGAATATGTATTTGATATTTTGACAAATGGAATCAAAGCTGATAATTTCAAATATATTCTTGATGTATACTGGCTTTCATATGCAGGAATAAACCCGGCAAAATTTATAAGAGAACGCAGCGGCAGAATTGCCTGTGTTCATTTTAAGGATTTGAAAATTGTTGACAATAAGCCGTGTTTTGCAGAAATCGGACAAGGAAATATCGACTGGGATGACGTTATATCGGTATGCGAGGAAGCAAAGGTGGAATATGCACTTGTAGAGCAGGATATTTGCGATGGCGATCCATTTGAAAGCCTTTCAAAAAGCTATAATTTTCTTAAAACAAAGGGGTTTAATTAATGAATGTTTGCATAGTAGGTTACGGTGCGATAGGACCTGTTCACGCAAAAGCACTTTCAAAGCTTAGAAATGTTAATATTTATGGTATTTGCGATATTAATAAAATGCGTGCCGATAAGGGTGCGGAGGAATATAACGCAAAAGCTATATATACCTATGAGGAGTGTATCAAGGATAATAATATTGACAGTGTGCATATATGTACGCCGCATTATCTTCATTATGATATGATTGTAAAAGCTCTTGATGAAGGTAAAAGAGTAGTATGTGAAAAGCCGCTTGTAATGACAAAGAAAGAACTTGACTCACTCATCAAGCATAAAGGCAGTGATAAAATATGCGTAGTTATGCAAAACAGACTCAATCCCTGCATTCAAAAGTTAAAGTGTATTATAGATAGCGGAGAATTAGGAAAAATAAAAGCTGTTAAAGGCTTTTTGACCTGGCATCGTACCAAGGAATATTATGAAAGTGAAGAATGGCGAGGCAAATGGGCAACTGAAGGAGGCGGTGTTCTCATTAATCAGGCGGTTCATACGTTGGATTTTTTCAGTTTTCTTGTAGGTAACATAGACAGTGTCAAGGCGAATATGTTTAATTATTCGCTTGAAGGTGAAATAGAAGTCGAGGATACCGTTACAACTTACTTAAGCTATAAAAATGGTGTAAAGGGAATATTTATGGCGACCAATGCCTATGGTGAGAATTCTGCACCTCAGTTTGAAATTAGCTTTGAAAAAGGAAATGTGCGTTATATAGACGCCAAACTGTATATTGGCGATGCGTGCATTGAACAAGATATAAAACCTGAGGTAGGAAAGACGTACTGGGGCAGAAGTCACGAAATTCTTATGGAAAGATTTTATAGCGAAAATAAATATTTTAATATTAATGATGTAAAACACACTATGGATATAATGTTTGCAATATATGAAAGTGCAAAAATTGGAAAGGAAATTAAATTATGAAAATGACGTTTCGGTGGTATGGGGAGGATGACACTGTTACCTTGGAAAAAATAAGGCAAATACCGGGTATGAAGGGAATTGTGTCTGCAATTTATGATATTCCCGTTGGTGAGGTATGGCCGCTTGACAGAATACTTAAGTTAAAAGAAACGGTTGAAAAATCAGGACTCGAGCTTTCTGTTATAGAAAGCGTTCCCGTTCACGAAGATATAAAAATGGGAACAGGCGGCCGTGACAGATATATTGAAAATTACTGTGAAACACTAAGAAATCTCTCTAAAGCCGGAATTGACTGTGTGTGCTATAACTTTATGCCTGTTTTTGACTGGACACGTTCAGATCTTGCATATACACTTCCCGACGGTTCCAATGCTCTTCTATATGACGAAGAAACCGTTATTAAAATGGATCCCGTAAAAGGCGAGCTTTCTCTCCCCGGTTGGGATTCAAGCTATACAAAGGACGATATGAAAGCTCTTTTGGATGCATACAGCAATATATCCGAAGAAGATTTATGGAATAATCTGAAATACTTTTTAGACAGAGTAATAAAGGTAGCTGAAGAAGTTAAAATCAAAATGGCAATACATCCGGATGATCCGCCCTGGAGTATTTTTGGTCTTCCAAGAATTATAACGAATAAGAAAAATTTAGAAAGATTTTTAAAGCTTTATGACAGTCCCTACAACGGCCTCACACTTTGCAGTGGCTCACTTGGTGCCGATAAAAACAATGATATAGTTGACTTGGTACATAGCTTCAAAGACAGAATTCATTTTGCTCATATAAGAAATATAAAGCTTACAGGTGAAAAATCATTTGAGGAAGCAGGCCATAAAACAGAGTGCGGCTCACTTGATATATTCGGTATAGTAAAAGCATATCATGACGAAGGCTTTGACGGATATATCCGTCCTGACCACGGCAGAATGATATGGGGAGAGACAGGAAAACCGGGATATGGTCTTTATGACAGAGCACTTGGTGCAGTGTACATAAACGGACTTTGGGAAGCAATAGAAAAAATGGAGGGCATAAAATGAGATTGCCATTTGAAATAGACTTAAAAGGAAAAACAGCAGTTGTAACAGGGGGAGGTGGAGTGCTTTGCTCTGCCTTTGCAAAAGCAATTGCAAAAACAGGTGCAAATGTTGCAATTCTTGATTTAAACGAAGAAGCTGCAAAAAAAGTTGCGGAAGAAATAATAAAAGACGGCGGCTCTGCAATCGGAATATCTGCTAATGTGCTTGATAAAGAAAGTCTTGAAAATGCTAAAAAAATAGTAAATGACACATTTGGTAGTGTTGATATACTTTTAAACGGAGCAGGAGGAAATAACCCAAAAGCAACCACTGACAATGAATATTATTTGCCCGATACTAAAGAAAGTATAAAGTCGTTCTTTGATTTGGATAAATCAGGTGTTGAATTTGTGTTTAATCTGAATTTCCTTGGAACACTTCTTCCAACACAGGTATTTGCTAAAGATATGATAGGTAAAAAAGAAGCAAGCATCATAAATATTTCAAGTATGAACGCATATACTCCTCTTACTAAAATACCGGCATATTCAGGAGCAAAAGCTGCTGTGTCGAATTTTACTCAGTGGCTTGCCGTTCATTTTTCAAAAGTAGGAATAAGAGTGAACGCAATTGCACCGGGATTTTTCCTGACCAATCAGAACAGAGGACTTCTTATTGATGAAAAGGGAGAATATACCGAGCGTTCAAAGAAAATATTATCTCAAACTCCGCTTGAAAGATTTGGAAAGGAAGAGGAACTTATCGGAACACTTCTATGGCTTTTATGCTACGATGCGTCAAGCTTTGTAACAGGGACGGTTATTCCTGTTGACGGAGGATTTTCTGCTTATAGCGGTGTATAAGTCTAAGCTTTTGGAACAGATTTTCGCCCTATAGAGGTGCTTTTATTATTTTCAAATGGTTTAAAATGAGTAGATATAGCTGTTATTTTATTCGGGGTGAGTTTCGGGAGGGTTTTAGGTGATTTTTGGGTGAGAAAAAATAGACTACGAGGGTATTGAAAGGTAATTTTAAATATGTTATAATGGTAGTGTGAAAAATTGCATATTGTTTTTAGAGAAGTTTATTGCTTTGGCGGTAAGCTTCTTTTTTTATACAAATTTTAAGGTGGTAATTATTGTTTTTAATTCAATTTTCAGAATAATATTTATATTTCTGGAAATTATTAAATATGAAAGGAGCTCTTTATGGTAAACACTTTTAATATTGAAGATTTTACGGATTTAAAAAGTTTAACAGTTGATAAAACAAAAACTTTGGACAAAAGACTTAAACAGTATATAAAGGATGTGAAAAATCCGTATAAGGTAAGAGTTGGTGATATTCTTGTGCAGATTGAATTTTCCGGCGGAAAAAGCTTTGCAAATGCTCTTGCAGCCGGCTTTCAGATGTAGAGAGAAATTTTCTAAATGTTTCCTCTTGAATTTCAAATGGCGGTGTGATATAATTTTTGGTGTAGAGATTAAAGATAAAATTGATTACCAAGGCATATCGCCGTCTATAAACTAAGACGGAGGTACGTTAGTATGATAAATACAAAATATGCAGAATACTTAGAGCAGCCTCCTGTATTTAAGATACAGTGGAGAGCTGCTCTTTATATAAGGCTTTCAAAAGAAGATGGAGATAAAGGTGAAAGCAATTCAGTAACTTCACAGCGTGAGATATTAAAAGAATATTTAAAGCTTCATCCCGATATTGAGCTTTATGACATTTATGTTGATGATGGTTGGTCTGGTACAAACTTTGAAAGACCTGATTTTTTGCGTATGATGGAAGATATATATTCCGGTAATGTAAACTGTGTTATAGTAAAGGATTTATCAAGATTTGGACGAAATTATACAGACAGCGGACATTATCTTGATAATGTGTTTGTGAGGCTCAGAGTCCGTTTTATAGCACTTAACAATGGGGTTGACACTGCATCAAATAATATGAATGCTGCAACTCAGTGTATTTCTGTGGGTGTTACTAATGTTATTAACGAAAGTGTTGCCGCAACAACCTCGGTTAATGTTCGTGGAACACTGAATGTGAACCGTGCTCAAGGTAAATTTATAGGTTCATTTCCAACATACGGATATTTAAAAGATTCAAATGACCATCATAAATTGATAATTGATGAAGAGGCGGCTCCTGTTGTTCGTTCGATTTTTGAAAGATTTATTGCAGGGAAGAGTATAATCGGCATTACAAAGGAGCTAAACGAAGAGGGTATTCCTAATCCGTCAATGTATAAAAAGCTCAAAGGTCTGAATTACAGGCATCCTGTAGGTAAAAGTAATGATGGATTATGGTCTGATACTTCTGTCAGAAGAATACTCCGAAACGAAATGTATATCGGCAATATGGTTCAGGGTAAAAATACGACTATAAGCTATAAGATTAAACAATGTCGGGCTATCCCGAAAGAAGAATGGATTATTGTGGAAAATACTCATGAAGCTATAGTAAGTAAAGAAATTTTTGAAAAAGCTCAATCTCTTTTTAATAAAAGCATACGGGTGTCACCGCAGAAAAAAGAGGTTGATTTATTTTCCGGATTTGTCAAATGCGGAGATTGTCATAGGGCGATGGGTAAAAAAACAAATGTTCATTCTTATGGGACGTATCATTATTATCGTTGCACTACTTCAAGAAAGATGAAAAAAAGTGCCTGTGGTAATCATACCATAAGGATTGACAAATTGGAAGAAGCGGTGCTTACTGTTATTCAGAATATGGTTGATGTAGCAATTGAGATGGATGAAATTCTGAAAAAAATTAATTCCAGCAGTGCAAGAAAAAGAGAATCTGATCATATTAAAAAGGCTATAGAAACACAAACTATTGAAAGAGAAAAATACAAGCGGATGGTGGCGGATTTATATCCTGATTGGAAGAGCGGTATTATAACGCAAGAGGAATATTTGATGTTAAAACAAGGACTTTCCGAAAAATTAGAAGCACTTGACAAAAAAATAGAAAATCTTACCGAAACAGCAGTAAGTTATGAAGAAGGAGTAAACGGTGATAATGAGTTTATAGCACATTTTAAAAAGTATGGAAAAATAAAACATCTTACAAGAGGTCTTATTGTAGAATTGCTCGAAGAAATTTTAGTGCATGAAGACAAAAGTATTACAGTAAAGTTCAAATTTGAGAATCCGTACAAAGAAGCTATGGAATATATAGAAATGAATAAGGAAATTATAAAGACAGCTTAAATAAAAAGCTCCTGCAGGTATAGTAAAAATGCAGGAGTCTTGCTTTATAATTTTGAAAACAAAAAACGTGGTTAAAGTTATACAAAACAAACAAAATTAAAAAAATTTATGGTGTACTCTTGACATTTTCCCCTGCTGCAGTTTCCACCATTAAGGCCCATTTTCAGGATACAGGGCTGAGTCCTGATTTTTATGACCTTATAATAACGGGGGATTTGGGGACACTCGGAAAAGTGCTTATTTTGGATATGCTTGGTGATGAGGGGATTGATATAAGAAAAAATTATGATGACTGCGGATGTATGATATTTGACATAGAGAAACAAGATGTGCACGCAGGAGGTTCAGGATGTGGCTGTGGTGCGGTTACGCTCACGGGATATATAATGGACAGACTTCACAAAAAGGAGCTTAGAAACGTGCTTTTTGTGGCAACCGGAGCACTTCTTAGCCCTACATCAACTCTTCAGGGAGAGTCAATCCCGTGCATTGCACACGCAGTTGCTATTTCAGCTGAATAAAATAATTTAAGGAGAAGATAAATGGATTATTTTAATGCGTTCTGGGTAGGCGGTCTCATATGTGTAATTGCCCAGATTTTAATTGATAAAACAAAGCTTACACCGGGGAGAATACTTGTACTGTTTGTTGTCACAGGGGTAGTTCTTGGCTCGCTCGGAATATATAAGCCAATACTTGAATATGCCGGAGCGGGAGCAAGTGTTCCTATTGTAGGATTTGGAAATACGCTTGCTGAGGGGGTAAAAAAAGCGGTTGACGAAAAAGGGTTTATCGGAATTTTTACCGGAGGTGTCTCGCAGGCGGCAGGTGGGATTTCTGCAGCAATATTTTTCGGCTTCTTAATGGCAGTTATATTTAATCCCAAGCAGAAATAAAATAAATATAATATTCCCGTCAAAGAATTAATCTGACGGGAATATTATTTAATGATAGTATACGGATTTTGACTGGATTTTTTTGTTTATTTCTTTGATGCAAGAATTTGGAGAGCGAGTAAATCTTCCGTGAGGTTGATTGCCACTTACGGCAGAGCGTTCTTCACTGGAAAATGTGATAAAATTCTTCTTGGTCAACAAATGGTTAAAATATTTTCCGTATAATCCATATGGATAGGAAGAAACAGAAATATTCTTTTTAGTGATGTCTTTAAGCAGTGTAAGATTTTTTTCAAAATCCGACAATATAAAATCTGTATTGCTTATATATATTGTCTTTAGCTTGTCGTAGCTTAAATTATGTATATCGTAGAAATGGTTTCCGATTTCTGCATAGCCGGAGCTTGAAAGTGTGGAAATTTCATCACGGCTCATATATCCGTCTTGTCCGATTTTTGAACCTATAATAAAAAACGTAGCACAGGCATTATTTTTTTCTAAAATAGGCAAAGCCTCAGTTAAATCACTTTTGTAACCATCGTCAAAGGTTATAAGAACCAGCCCTCGTGGTGTAGTGCTGATTAGACGGTCATATTCTTCGGCTGTATAGAACTTATAACCGAGAGAGCAAAGCTCTTTTATATCATTTTCAAAGTCCTGCGGTGTAATAGTATATGGATTGCTTATATCTTGATTATCTGATAGCATATGATACATAAGGACAAAAGAAGGATATTTGCACTCGTTTTGTTCGGCATAAGCGGTGAATGAAAAAGTTAATATACAAAGAATAGTTAAAAGTCTTTTAATTGTATTCGTATTATTTCTCCCTTGCAGCACAAAAGCCGGCTTAATGCCGGCCTTTGAAATCAGTTTGATACGAGGTTTGAGCTGTTTGTATATCCGTGATAATAACCGGTTGTAGATGTTCTCGGAACTCGTGCGATAAGAACGTCTGCTTTTGAATCCTTGAGCCATACCTGAACTTCTGTATCGGTAGATTTTATATATGAATTTGCATATTGACCTGTAGACATTCTGTATATCGGGTTGCCGGTAGCTTCGTCTATTGCAACCTTACCGTCAACATACTTGAATTCAATCATCTGATGCGGATAATCAAGCTCGGCAAATGCGTATTTCCATTCAACCTTAGGAGTTGCTTTTCCGCCTGTGTATCTGTAAATTCTCGGCAAGTCATTTCTGCCGTCAAATACAAGTCCGTTTATTATTAAGTACTGATACATATTATACGGCTCCTGCATTTCGTATAAAGGATTTGTCCAGGAAATTGAGCCGCCCCCGTATTTTACAGTGTCAGCATCCCACTGCCAAACATCGCCGTGTTTTAAGTATTCAGCTGCAACATCCTTTGTTGAAGGATCATTTCTGAAAGACGGTCCTGTAAGGAATTTTGAAACGATTGAACCTGCGTTGTCTGCAATTTCTTCATCTGTAACAATAAAATGTCCTGTTGAGTCAAGCTGGCTCAGATTTTTGTTGTGGAAGAAAGTATTTTCAGCGATTTCTTTTGTTTTCGGTATAACATTAAATATTTCGTTGTTTACACCAAATTTTTCATACATTGCGGCGACTTCGCTGCTTACAAAATTCCCGTTAAGGTCATAAGGTCCAACACCGTATATTTTAAAGCTTTCTTTAACGCTTGCATTTCTTGTCGTGGGAACAAAAAGCTTGGAGTCTATATTGGGGTTTTCGCCGTAATCCCATCTCCAGGCGATATTTGAAATCTTGGTTTGTTGACGCTGATAAATTCTGTGTTCGCCGTAAAGCTCCCAGAAATAGTCAACAAAACGTGTTTCCCACTGCGGGAAAAGATTGTTATATCTTGTAATAAGCTGTTTGTTGCCTTCAAGATATAAACGGTCGTATCCGGCGTGGAGATAGGAAAGCTCAAAGCCTTCGTTTTTCCATACGATTGACTCTTCGTTTAAAGAATCAATCTTTGATTTACTTGTGTAATTACCGCTTATGACCTCGTTGTATATCTTACCGATGTTGTCAAGGTCGGTGGTGTCGTAGCCGGCACTTATCCATTCTGCATAAGCTGAAACGGAACTAAGTACCATAACAGCGGATATGATAAACGCTGTCAGTTTCTTTCTTTGCATAACAATGCCTCCTCTGAAATAATAAATAAAATTGATACCGCTGTTTTTTTGTCAGCAGTTTTTGGGATATTTCCCGTTTGTACTTTTGTATTATAAACCACTCTTTGTTGTTTGCAATAGTAAAAATAAAAAAACATTGATAAAATAACAAAATAAAAACAATAAATAGTGGAAATAATATATAATGTTGTTTGGACGGCTGACGTATTGAAAAAGCCGCAATAAAATTGTATAATTAGTATAAGATAATATAATTAGTATTTATAATGGTGTA
>JAZQLM010000129.1:0-5403 GCA_045542655.1 Clostridia bacterium
TCCGACTTCCATCCGCTGATAATGTTATTATAAAAGATTTTTCATCCTTTCCCCTGCCCATAGAAATTTTCACCTGCTTTTTTCCGCCATCACTGAAATTTCTCATAATCAACGATATAAGTGAACATAATATGTATTCAAATTCTAAAGAAGCGGTATAAATACTCACGTTCTTTTCTTTATAAGGTGAAAATTTCACATTTACTCCATTATGACCGCCAATCATATTATTTATGCCGTTTGCAAGGTCTTCAAGAAATTCACATAAATTAAAGGTTTCCCTTTTTACCAGAAGTCCTTTATTATTAACAGTATTTTCGATAAGACTTGAATGCTTTAAAATGGAAAGTATCGTACTTCTTATAATCTGAAGTCTTGAAAAGCCCTCCGCTGATAAACTCTCACCTCTCTTGAGATTGTCCGCCTCTGCCAGAATAAACAAAAGCTGCTGTCTCATTTCTGCGATTATACTTCTTTGAATAATGGTGATTTCCGATGAAGAATTTGTCATATGTAAACTAACACCTTTCCTTATGTATCATAATATTACCTGCTTTAAAGCTATGTGCGTGACACACAGCAATTCCGAGAGCATCCGCCGTATCGTCAGGCTTTGGTATCTTATCAAGCTTTAAAAGCATTTTCACCATCTGCTGAACCTGATTTTTCTCCGCTCTGCCGTATCCTACTATTGCCTGTTTTACCTGAAGAGGTGTATATTCATAAACAGGTATTTCCTTATTAAGTGCCGCAAGCAGTAAAACGCCTCTTGCCTGTGCAACATTTATTGCAGTCTTTTGGTTGCTGTTGAAAAAAAGCTCCTCAACCGCCATAACATCCGGCTTTGTACGGTCAATAATCTCCGACAGCTCATCGTGAATTTTTTTAAACCGCACAAACATATCCTCCTTTGACGATGTAGTAATAGCTCCATATTCCAATGCCCTGTATCTAAAGTTATCGTACTCGATTATACCGTAACCTACAATGGCAAATCCGGGATCTATACCTAAAATTATCATACAAATCCTTTCTCCTTTTATGTGCTTTTATGTAAAATGTATAAAAATGCAAAATAATTGCATATTTTTGCAAAAAACACTTGCAAAAATACGAGATTAGTATTATAATTACAATTATAATATAAAAACTGAATAAAAACAAGTGAAAATTCAATTAAATTTATACCGGAGGTACATAAAATGAAAGAAAAAGTTGTTCTTGCCTATTCAGGCGGTCTTGATACGTCAATTATAATCAACTGGCTTATTGAGAATTACGGATATGAGGTAATTGCTGTTTGCGGAGACGTCGGACAGGGAAAGGAAACCGACGGACTCGAAGAAAGAGCAAAGAGAAGCGGTGCTTCTAAGTGCTACATCGAGGATTTAAGAGAGGAATACGTTCGTGACTACATTTTCCCGACAGTAAAAGCCGGAGCCGAATACGAAGGCAAATACCTCCTCGGCACATCACACGCACGTCCCATTATCGCAAAGAGACTTGTCGAAATAGCTAAAAAAGAGGGTGCTGTTGCTATCTGTCACGGTGCAACAGGTAAAGGTAACGATCAGGTTCGTTTTGAGCTTACAATCAAGGCTCTTGCTCCTGAAATGAAGATTATAGCCCCCTGGAGAATATGGGATATTAAATCACGTGAGGATGCTATTGATTACGCAAATGCACACGGAATTGAAATTCCTGTTACAAAGAAAGATTTATACTCAAGAGACAGAAATGTATGGCACATCAGTCATGAGGGAATGGACCTTGAGGATCCTGCAAATATGCCGCAGTATGACAGCTTGCTAAAGCTTACCGTACCGCCGATGAAGGCTCCCGACAAGCCAACTTATGTAAAAATCAGCTTTGAAAAGGGTATCCCTGTTAAAATTGACGATGTGGAATATTCACCGCTTGCACTTGTTGAAAAGCTTAACGAAATCGGCGGAGCTAACGGAATTGGTATTGCTGACATCGTTGAAGACAGACTTGTTGGTATGAAATCAAGAGGTGTATATGAAACACCGGGCGGCACAATTCTCTATGCAGCTCACAAAGAGCTTGAATATCTCTGTCTTGACAGAAAGACACAGGAATTCAAACGTCACGTTGCAATAGAATTTGCTCAGCTCGTTTATGACGGAAACTGGTTTACACCACTTCGTGAAGCACTCTCAGCTTTCGTTGACAGCACACAGGAATTTGTAACCGGTGATGTTAAGCTTATGCTTTACAGAGGAAGCATTACACCTGCCGGTGCAACTTCAAAATATTCACTCTACAACGAAGATATTGCAAGCTTCGGTGACAGTAAAGAGCTTTACAGCCACAAGGATTCAGAAGGCTTCATCAACCTGTTTGGTCTTCCTCTCAAGGTCAGAGCTCTTATGCAGCAGAAAAACGAAGAAAATAAATAATTTAAGCTAATAACTTTAGAAGGGGTGTTTAAAAACTTTGTTTCTAAACACCCCTTACCTTTGGGGATAGGTAAAATTGATTCAGAACGGACAAATTGAGCCAAAGCTTTTAGCTTTGAGCTTGCCCGAAGGCGTACTTATGTACGTCGAGAGGCGAGATTTGTTCGTAGCAAAAAGATATTAAATCTTTGAAAAATCCTTTTTATAGGATTTTTCTACTTCTTTTCGGAATTTTTACATTAATTTACAATTCCAACTCCCTTATTCTTTCATACTTTTTGCGGTCTGAA
This sequence comes from Clostridia bacterium, assembly GCA_045542655.1. Lineage (GTDB taxonomy): Bacteria > Bacillota > Clostridia > Monoglobales > Monoglobaceae > RGIG8709. The sequence continues at coordinate 2,711 of JAZQLM010000129.1, forward strand.
CTATTTTAACATCCCACTTTTTAAATAGATAACGGAGGTATCATATTATGAAGCTTTGGGGTGGAAGATTTTCAAAAGCAACAGATGCTTTGGTAGACGATTTTAATTCATCAATCCGTTTTGACCAGAGAATGTATTCTCAGGATATTGACGGCTCTGTTGCACACGCAACAATGCTTGGAAAACAGGGAATTATTCCAAAAGAGGATTCAGAACTTATATGCAAAACCCTGCTTGAAATTAAAAAAGATATAGAAGACGGAAAGGTTGAATTTTCTATAGACGCTGAAGATATTCATATGAATATAGAAACTATTTTAATTTCGAGAATTGGTGATGTAGGAAAAAGACTCCATACCGGCAGAAGCCGTAACGATCAGGTTGCACTTGACAACAGACTATATTTAAGAGACGAGGGCGACGAGCTTTTAAAAATGCTTATAAGACTTGAAGAGGTCATTTTAAAGCTTGCAGAAAACAATCTTGATACAATTATGCCCGGATATACTCATCTTCAAAAGGCACAGCCTATCACCTTCGCTCATCATATAATGGCGTATTATGAAATGTTTGCAAGGGATATAACAAGACTCTCCGACTGGAGAAAGAGAATGAATGTAATGCCCCTCGGAAGCGGTGCACTTGCAGGTACGACTTACGATTTAGACAGAGAATTTGTTGCCGGAAAGCTCGGTTTTTCTTCCGTCACGCAAAACAGTATCGATGGTGTTTCCGACCGTGATTTTATAATTGAGCTTGCCTTTGTGCTTTCTCTCATTATGGTACACCTTAGCCGTTTTTCGGAGGAGATTATTCTCTGGAGTACAAACGAATTCAGCTTTATTGAGCTTGACGACGCATACAGCACAGGCTCAAGCATAATGCCTCAGAAGAAAAATCCTGACGTAGCAGAGCTTGCAAGAGGAAAATCAGGTAGAGTTTTCGGTTCACTGATGGGACTTTTAACCGTTATGAAAGGTCTCCCACTTGCATACAACAAGGATATGCAGGAGGACAAGGAACAAATCTTTGATGCAGTTGATACAGTTAAGATGTGTCTGCCCGTATTTTGCGATATGCTTGATACAATGAAGCTTAAAAAAGATAATATGTCAAAGGGTGCAAAGGGCGGTTTCACCAATGCCACCGATGTTGCCGACTATCTTGTTAAAAACGGACTTCCATTCAGGGACGCTCACGCAGTTGTAGGAAAAATGGTTGCATACTGCATAGAAAAGGATTGTGTAATCGAAGCACTTGAAATGGATGAATTTAAAGAATTTTCGCCTCTTTTCAAGGAGGACATTTATGAAGCAATCAGCCTTGAAACCTGTGTGAATTTAAGGAAGCTGACAGGCGGTCCTGCCTTTGATACAATGAAAAAAGCTATTTTAAATGCTAAAGAGGATTTAAGTAAATATTAAAAATTTGAGGGTGCTTAAAAGCACCCTCAAATTTTTAATCGACAACTCCTGTTCTTTCTACATTGTCGCCGCAGTTTCTTTATTTAATTTACGTCTTTCTTTTCTTTCTTTTTTCTCCTTGCTCTTCTTTTCTCTATCATCAAAGAACGTGTAAAGAACAGGAATTACATAAAGTGTAAGAAGTGTACTTACTGACAGACCGCCAATTAAGACAACCGCAAGAGGTTTCATCATTTCAGCACCGTCAGCAGTTGAAATTGCCATCGGTAAAAATCCGAGAACCGAAGTAAGTGTTGTGATAAGCACAGGACGCATACGTGTTTTTCCCGAATAAGCAATCGCATCCGTTCTGTCCATTTCAGGATTATCACGTCTTGTCTCACTTATAAAGTCTATAAGTATAATAGCATTATTAACAACTATACCGATAAGCATTAATATACCTACACAGCCTATTACCGAAAGTGGTTCGCCTGCTATTACAAGTGCAAGCACTACGCCTATCATTGCAAGCGGAACTGACATCAGTATTATAAGCGGATGCTTTGTATTTTCAAACTGTGCCGCCATAACCATATACATAAGCAAAATACCGAGTAAAATTGCAAGAAGAAGTGAACCCATAGCTTCCATCATTACTTCAAAATTACCGCTTGCTGTCTGGCTTATTCCGTCAGGCTTTTCAATTTCTGCAATACGTTTCGTAAATTCCTTATTAACAGATGCCATATCTGTTCCATACAGCTTGCCGGTAAGTGTAACGGTTCTCCTCTGGTCTACACGCTGCAGAGTCGTATATCCCTGTTCAACTGTAACCTCCGCTATATCTGAGAGTGTAACCCACTGTCCTGTCGGTGTATTAATATGAAGATTTTTTACCGCTGTATAATCCCCTGCATAGCTGTCAGGGTATTTCACTATTATATCATACTCTGTTCCGTTTTCATTGAGTCTTGTCGCAGTTTTTCCCTGAATTGCATTGTTTATAAGAGTTGAAACCGTAGTTGTGTTAAGTCCGTATCTTGAAGCTCTCGCAGAATCAACATATATTCTGACCTCAGCCTTTGTCTCGCTTAAGGATGTAGATGTTTCGCTTACACCGTCAATTCCGGCAAGCACACTCTCTGCCTCTCTTACATATTTTTCAAGCTCTTCGTCATTATCACCGCTGAAGCTGAATTGAATTTCATCACTTGACATAGACATTGAGTTACTGGAAGCCTCAACGCTGATTATTGCACCGGTTACGTCCTTGAGTGCCTCACGCAT
>JAZQLM010000130.1:0-11081 GCA_045542655.1 Clostridia bacterium
CACAAAGCTTGATACAAGGGATATAAGAAGACATACAGGGTTCATCAGACACATTGAATATGCAAATACTGATGTGAAATATATTAAATTTATTATTGGATGATAATTTTTAAATTCATTCATTTAACTTTTCCTCAGAACTTTTATCCTTTTCGTCAGCTTGAGCCTTTGCTGAATACTCGCCGCCAACATCCTTGCCAAGGTCACAGGTGTAAACCCATTCGATGTCACAGCCTTCTTTTAATGTGTATTTTGAGCATCCGTAGTTAGGAAACCAGCCGTCTACCTTGTACATCCATCCTGACAGCTCACCGCAGTCAAATTCGTATAGATTGTTTATTCCCTCTATATATACACTGTCGTACATTGGAGTATTTGTAAATTCCATATGTATCTTATTCTTCTTCATTTCTCTTAGAAGAACATTAAAAACGTTTTCTCCTTCGTAAAAAACGACCTTCTGTTTTTCAAAAATTACACCGTTTTCAGGAACGAGAGAATGTTTTTCGGGAGCAAGCCAATCCATATTATTCAGTATTGTATCACATTTTATTGATAATGTACAGTATAATTCTTTAATTTGTGAATTTGTATTCTTATTTTCAGCCGGTTCAGACTTTTTTTCGTAAGAATCAGGCATCACTTCTATTATTTCGGTATTTACGGTTGTTTTTGTCTCACTTACCGCCAAAGACTTATCTTCTTTTTCTTCTTTTTCTTCTTTTTCTTCGCTGATGATTTCTTCAGCGGTTTTAATATTTTCTTCTGTCGAGTTTTTTGGGATTACTTTTGTTTCGGATACTGTGGATTTTATATCACTTAAATTAAAGCCTCTGAGGACGGGAGAGTTTCCGCCCCACCAGTAAATAAATGTAAGAAAAATAAGAAAAATAACAGTATACAGTATTTTTTTGTATTTTTTAATTAGCTTCACAGTAAATTTACCTCTTTCAGAAGATTATAAACGCATTGTGCAATTTCACAGCGTAAAACAGGTGCCTGCGGTTTTATTTCAAGCTCGCTGTCATCAAAAATATTATACTTATAACAAATTGCAGTTGATTTTAAAGCCCAATCGGAAACACTGATATAATCAACGAAGCCTGCAAGAATATTACGGATTTCCGAGGTGTCAGCTTCGGTCGGTTTGTAAAGAGAAACTGCCCTTTCAAGCATTGCTGCGGCTTCTTCCCGTGTAAGATTTCCGTCCGGATTAAATTTATCATCGGATATTCCGTTTATGATACTGTTTTCAGCAGCAATACTCACATAGCTATAAAACCAATCGCTTTCATTAACGTCATTAAACCTTTTTGTATGAAAATCTGATGTAAGCTTAAGTGCAAGCACTAAAACCTTTGCAAACTCAGCTCTTGTTATTAAATCGTCGGGTGCAAAAATGTCAGCGGTCTTTCCGTTTAATATTTCTGCTGCTGTAAGAGCTTCTATTGCAGCCTTGTTTTTATGGTTTATAATGTCATTAAAAAATGGAATGGTTTTTGTTGTATCAGCTATATTGTCCGAAACGTTTTCGTTTATTGCAATTTTTCTGCTGTCCGACATAGAATACAGACTGTTTTTTCCTTCTTTAAAGCGTTTTGCAGCTACAAGACCGTAAAAGCATTGTTCGGTTGCCATAAGATTTGTTTCTGTCTCATTTTTTATGTGTTTAAAGCCTTTATCTTCGACATAAAAGCCAAGGATATTGTCAAGGACGGAAATCTCGTCCTTGACAAATCGTTTATCATTCAATGGAATATTAAGCTCGCATAATGCAAGAAGTACCTGAACGCTACTTTCTGAGGTTTCGGCATTACCGAATGAAAAACCTTCGTTTTTTTTCTGAACTTCCGAGAGAAAATTCAGTGCTTTTTCGGTGGCTGATTTTACCCTTTCGTCCTCCTGATATTTTGAGAGAGACTGAAGTGCCATGGCGGTAATGTCTGTATTGCTCGAATTACCGCTAAGTGCCCAGCCGCCATCGGGATTTTGTGATTTTAAAATATAATCAACGTACATCTCTCGGCTGGACTGTATTTCAGCTTCCGGATTAACGGGTAATTCATAGCTGTTGCTGTCAAGTGCTATAAGTGCCCAGATAGGTCCGTTAATGCCCTGTGAGATGGTTTTTTTGTAGTCACCAAGCGGCAGAAGTAAATTATATCCGCAAAAATTCTCGGGGCTTATACCAATAGATGAAAGTGCAAGAATAACTCTCGAATATTCTGTATATTTTTTTTCGTGCAAAATACCATTATGTTCTTTTAGGTATTTTTCAAGGTTTTCAAGGTAACTCTGAAAATATTTTTCAGAAACTTCAATATCACTTCTTGCAAGGCCTATAATTGCCCACTCGCCGCCAATTGAACCTACCGTTGGCGAGATTACGGTGTTTTTAAGATAGCTTCCCGTGTTTTGATAGGCTTTATCAAAAAAATTTATCTCGGTTGCAGATGTATTTGCTTTAATGTTAATAGAAAATAGAAAAATAAATATTAACATCAAAATACTGCATTTTTTGAAAGTTTTCATTTGTGTTCCCCTTTATTATTTTGAAGTTATTCTTAAAAATTCAGAGATTATTTTAGCGGTTTCAGCCCTTGTTGCATTATCAAGCGGTGCGAACTCTCCGTTTTCGTTGCCGTTTAATATTCCTATATCCTGCATTATCAAAATACTTTCTTTTGCCCAGTCTGAAAACAGAGTTTCATCTTTAAAAGGAGCAAAGTCTGTATCGGAAGAATATTCACTTAATTCAAGGTTCATATATTTGGTAAAGCGAACCATAAACGCAGCCGCCTGTTCTCTTGTAATATTGTCGTAAGGTGCAAATTCTTTGTCGTTAATACCATTTGTAATACCGCTGTTTACTGCCCAGCAGACAGCTTCAAAAAACCAGTCGCTTTCTGATACGTCAGAGAAGCTTTGAGAAAAGCTTTCTGAAGAATTTGATATACGGTATAGAATAGTTATATATTCCGCTCTTGTGATATTGTCGTCTGGTGCAAATTCCGATTCATTTTTTCCCTTTATAATTCCTTTATCAGTAAGCTCCTTAATATATTTTTCTGCCCAGTGGTTTTCTGTGTCATTAAAGGTTTTACCTGACTCAGCGGAGGAATTTTCTATGCTTTCGTTATTTAAAGCTTCCTTATTTTCCTGAGTATCTTTTTCCTCTTCCTTATTGGCTGACTGTGTTTTTTTACTGCCGCCGCCTGAACCGCCGGAACTGCCCGAGCTGCTTGAGCTACCTGAACTGTTTGAACTACCTGAATTATCATCAGAGCCTGAGTTTTCCGAACCCTCTGAATTTGAATTTTCCGGTAACTCAGCTTTTATTGTATAATATGTCTTTTTGAAGCCGCCCGGTGTTTCAATACATAGCTTTACTTCGTTTGTATAATCGGCAGGCTGTGTAATATCCGTATAACCGTTTTCTGTGCTTAAGCAAAGGTATTCAGGATGAAGAGAAGTTTTTAGCTGTGAAGTAATGTTTGTTATATCAGAGCCGGTGCTTAATGTTACGTTTACAATATAAGGATTTTCTTTTGTACCCTCGCCCGATAAAACTGTTTCCTTATCTATTGCGGTAATATCTTCACCCAAAATAAGATTTTCAATAACAGGACCGCCTTCAAAATAGTTTCCGACATCCGTTCCCCAGCCTTTAACCGAATAGTGAAGTTTGATTATATCACCATCCGAAACTATGGTGCTGTTTGCACCCATATTTGAAAAATCGTCATTTATACTGAATATCCAGCCACTTTCACTTCCGCAGTCGAACTCTGAGAGATTATTTACAGATGTTATGTAATTATACTCATTATTTACGGTATAAGGAATTTCTTTGCTATCAAAAAACTGTTTAAGTACATCAAGTGCTGTAGCATTTTTAAATGCAGTAACGGTTTCGCAGTCTGAAATAATACCGTTTTCGGTTGCGTTTATTTTGATTTCTGCCGATTCGTTATAAGTAGAGGCGGTATAGTCAAATATTCCGACAGAAACGTTTATGGGAACTAAAATTTTTACTGTGTAAATATGACCTTGACCTTCTGCCGGCGAGTTCATACTGCTCCAGTAAGGAAGCCCGCAGGCAATGGTTAAAATATCTCCGCTTTCAACGGGAATTTCTCTGCTTCGTTTATAATAGCCAAGCTCTTTAGGTAACGGGGAGTAAGCCGAAAATCCTGAAATTATATCTTCACAGTCACGTTCTCCGTTTATTTCGTAGCCTGTTTCGTCAGAATAATTAACAGTTGTGTTTTTGTATATTCTTGTCTGATAATTCTTATTTACTGCCGACGGAGTTACTGTAACAGAGGATACATCCTCTGAAAGTGTAAGGGTGTAGTCATATACGTCCGAAGCAAATTCTTTGTCAAGACTTCCCTCGCTGAAGCTTAAAGTTTCAAGAGCTGTATCTGTGTTGTTCCACGAACTGCCTATGTCTTCGCCAAAGTTACAGGAATAATGCCAGCAGATAATATCGCCGTCCTGAACATAAAGGCTTTCTGCTCCTGCTGAAATAAACCAGTCATTAAGACTTACCATCCAGCCTGATAAATCACCGCCGTCCATTTCGCCAAGACCTGCAATACTGCTTATGTAATTACTCTCTGCACCGACTGCTTCAAGAGAGTTTTCTTCTAAGGCCTTTATTGTTGCATCCATTATGGTATCATTTTCGTCAATGCTTACCTCGTACATATCAAGCTTTTTACCTGTCCAGACTGCTCCATCGGTAAAAGTAAGGTTTTCAACAGTTACATATACGCTGCCTTGTGTGCCTTCTGCAAGCACGTTGGCGGGGATAAATGTTAATATCAGCATTAGTGAAACCAATAGACTGAAAATTCTTTTAGTAAAATTATACATTTGATTTTCTCCTTTATTTTTTATGTTTTTTTGCAGATTATAAGAAAACACCTTCTTTCGTATCTACCGGACCTTTTCAATCTGCATAAAAAAAGCTGCGGTAATGAAAAATTACCACAGCTGAGTTTTCCTGTGAGAAAATCACAAATTATACTTATTTCAAAAGAAATAAGATAAAACTACTGTTTCTATGCAAATTGCACGTACAAAACAGCATCAATGCAGGTCTTCCGGCTGACATTTTATCCGCTTATTTATGTATGCGGGCGTTTTTATACCTGCCTTCTCAGTTTCCCAATGACCGGCTTTCGCCACGGTATAAAAACATTAAATGCACACGGCGACAGTTATCGCACAGGATTTTCACCTGTTTCCCTTTTCACCGTCTGAAGCTCAAATACGCTGCAAACGACACATTGTGTGAATATTTAATTGACTTTGTGAGTATAACATACATACATTTTTTTGTCAAGACTTGTCGTATGTTTTCCTCGCAAGTCTGCGTCCACGTATTACAAAAATTATTCCAAGGATAAGTATTAACAGTGAAACGAGCTGCGACACCTTCAGACTGCCTATATATAGCGAGTCGGAGCGAAGTGATTCAATAAAAAATCTTCCAAGACCGTACCAGAAAAGATACAGGCTGAAAAGCTCACCGTCAAACGCCTTTTTTCGTTTATACAAAAGAAGAAAAATGATGCCGATAAAATTCCAAACCGATTCATATAAGAACGTAGGGTGGACGTTTTTTGCAATTTCTGAGCCATCTGTAATTATTGTCATTGCAAAGACCGAGGCGGTTTCAGAGCCGAAAGCTTCGCCGTTTACAAAATTTCCCCATCTTCCTATTGACTGACCTATCAAAAGCCCGACAGCGAGTATGTCAAGAACCTTATTAAGATTAATTTTCTTTCTTTTACAGTAAATAAGTACGGTTAAAAAGGCGGCGATTACACCGCCGTATATGGCGAGACCGCCTTCTCTGATTTTAAATATATCTGACAGGTTGCTTCTGTAATCACTAAAGCTGAAAATCACATAATAAAGTCTTGCTCCGATTATAGCACAGGGTACGGCAATAATGAACATATTTAAAAGGTCATCCTGCTTAAGTCCTGTCTTTTCGGCTTCACGGGTTGCATATATAAATGCAAGGATAAGACCTGTTGCTATTATAATGCCGTACCAGTATATATCTATACCAAAGATAGAAAATGCAGAGCGGCTGATATTAAAGGTAAGTCCGAGATTTTCAAATTTTATTATATTTTCCATAGCTTCCTCAATATTAATCAATAGGATTTATAACGGATAAAACACAGTTTTTTGCATTAAAGTGACCTAATATACGTTTTTTAAGGTCGTCCTTTTTGATTTCATCAATTATATCATTTGTGCTTAAAGGATTTTGTCCGTCAAAAAAGCTTTTAATAAAAGAATTGCCAATATTGTCAACGCTGTTGAATTTTTTCAGATTTTTTCCGATAAGAACCTTCTTTGCCCTCGAAAAATCGTCATCTGATATATCCATAGCACCGATTTTAGTTACATACTCTTTTACAAGAGAATAAACCTCTTTTGGATTTTTACTTTCACCCGAGAGGGAGGAAAAACCGTATGTTTTTTCAAGCTCTGTATCTTTACCAAAGCTTGCATTTATCAGACCTTTGTCGTATAATGACATATAAAAATCACTGCTCTTGCCGAAATAAATATCTAATATAAGTTCAGTTATTAGCTGTCTTTTTAAAAGCTCTTCGCCTGTTGTATATAAAGTATTGTCTTTAAACCCAATCATAAAAAGAGGCATAGAAACACTTAAAGACTGCTCGGTGTATTCGGTTTTGATTTCTGAAGGCTCATCATAGGTAAAGCGTTTAAGACCTTCTGAGGATGTCTTTTTAACATATTTATCAACGAGTGCTACAGCCTTTTCAGTATCAACGTCACCCACCATTACAAGTGCCATATTTGTCGGATGATAGAAGTTGTCCGTGCATTTATATAAAAGCTCGGGCGTGATTCTTGAAATGCTTTCTACAGTGCCTGCTATATCAATTTTTACAGGATTGTTATGGTACATAGCACAGAGCATATTAAAAAATACTCTCCAGCCCGGATCATCGTCATACATTTTAATTTCCTGACCGATTATACCCTGTTCCTTTGCAACATTTTCTTCGGTAAAGTAAGGGTGATTTACAAAATCCAAAAGTATTTCAAGATTTTCGTAAAATTTGTCTGTGCAGGAAAAGAGGTATGCTGTAATGTCAAAGCTTGTGTATGCGTTTGCATTAGCACCTGTAATTGCAAAACGGTCGAATGCGTTTTTGCCGTCAGCCTCTTCAAAGAGCTTATGTTCAAGGAAATGAGCGATACCATTTGGTAAAATGGTTTTCTCTGTCTCGCCTGAGGCTATAAACTCTGTATCACAGGAGCCGTAGTCTGTGCCGTAAATAGCATAATATTTATTGAAGCCCTTTTTGGGTATTATATAAATTGAAAGACCGCTTTCGTGAGTTCCGTAAAAAATCTTTTCCTTTATAACGCTGTTTTCAATTGTTTTAAAATGCATTTTTATCACCCCTTAATTGTTTTTCCCTGTGAGAAGATACACAGTATCAAGCTCGGTTTTCTTTGCCGCATTTATTATTTCGTCTCGTGTCACTAAAGCATACTTCTTTATAAGCTCATCGGGTGTTTCGGGTTCTCTGCCGTCTAAAATGCTTAATGAAATGTAATCTTCGTAGGCACGGAGACTGTCACTTAGTGATTTTATATTTGTTTCAAGGTATTTCTTTGCAGACAGAATTTCTTCGTCTGTAAATTCACCGTTTTTCATTTTGTCAAGCCATAGCATAATTTCGTTGTACGCTTTTTCGAATTTGTCATTTTCAATACCTGAGCTTATAAACATACAAGCCTTTTTTCTGTCAATTCTTGATGAAACATAATATGCAAGCGAAAGCTTTTCTCGGACATTATTAAATAGCTTTGAAAATGGACTTCCGCCGTATATACAGCTAAATAACGCAGAAGCATAGTAGTCACTCGAGAAAGGCTCTGTATTCGTGAAAATAGCCATACAAAGCTTACTCTGAGTAACATCCATTCTTTCCGTAACCCGTTTTACATCACTGCCTGATATGCGTTTTGCAGGAGCTGTATCAAGCTTTTTGGGTGTTCTGGAAGTAATACATTCCGAAAATTCGCCTTTAATAAGCTTTTCCGCCGATGCCTCATCAAATGAACCGCTTAAGAAAATGTCAATTTTTGACTTTTTAAGAACCTCTTTATAGTATTCATAAAGACTCTCAGGCGTAATTGGTGCAACATCCTCTTCAAAACCAAAAGGAGGAATACCGTATGCACTGCCCTTGAAACAGATTTCTTTTACTCTTATGTCGGCATACTGCTTTTTATCATTTATAAGCCCCCTTATGTCATCAAGGAGATTTAATTTTTCGGAGTCAACAAATTTTGAATAAAAAACGCCGTTTTCCTTTTTGGGATTATATACTACCTCTTTAAGAAAAGAAACAGCCTCACTTAAAGTATCTTCGTTTATATATTCTCCGGAAACAAATTCCAATGAAAAATAAAGACAGGCAAAATCGCCCCGTTTTTTTAGTCCTGCATACAAGGAAGCTCCGTAAAGCTCCTCACATTTTTTTGAAAGTGCAGAGAGCGACGGATAGTTTTCACTGCCACGTCTAAGGACATTCGGAAGAAGGGCAGAGATAGTTATATTTTCTCGTGTAACGGGTATCTTTATATAGAGACTGAGCAGATTTGTCTTGAATTTATCAGCTTTTAAAAAGTGAAAATCAGCCCCGTCGGTAAGAGACCTTGTTATAATTTCATTCATATATATCAGTCCTTTCAAATCAATAAAAATATTTTACCACAAATTTCTTTTAAAATCAATAAAAATCATTTCTTTGAAACTAAATAATTAAATCGTGATGTAAGTATATGCTGCTTGATTTTGCCTGATGAATAATAGGATAGCTCGATTATATCCCTTGCAAGTGAGTTGTCCCCCTCAATACGGATTTTTGTTTTTGGGAAATTACTTGCAAGAATTTCGTTGATATACAGTCTGTCCGAGCTGCTTAAAAACCCCTTTTCGGTGATAATTCCGCACAAAACCTTTCGCCCCCTCTGAATTACCCCAATCGCCGATATGTCGGCTAAGGAGGTGGCTGTTTTTGCCGCCGAAAGACATTTTTCGCTATTTGAAATTTCGTAATATGAACTCTCTTTAGCACCCGCAATCAAAAATATAATAAAAATTAAAAAAATCATAATTAAAAATTTTTTCATTTCTATTGTGCCTCCGTTTTAAAACATATTATTTGGAATTTATATTTTTAATATGCAAAAATCGGCTGTATATTTATTCGTAAAAAATCAAAAATATATATCGAACAACAAAATAAATAAAAAGGAGCATCCGTATGAATGTTTTAGCATTAATTCTTGTCGTTGTCGGTGCACTCAACTGGGGTTCAATAGGACTTTTCGGTATAGATTTGGTAGGTTCACTTTTCGGCGGTCAGGCATCTGTTATGAGTAGAATAATATTTACACTTGTCGGACTTGCAGGTCTTTGGTCGCTTACCTTCTTCTTTAATGATGCACCAATAATCGACAGAGAGAAGTAAAAAATTTTTAAAAATAAAAAACGCCGGTTTTAAAATAAAAAAACGCCGGCGTGTTTTATCTTTTTGTGGTCTGGACTATTTTAAGATCCCCTTTTTTATTTGTTAAGTTTTTATTACATATATTTACATATACACAAATTTCTGTTAAAATATAGATGATAAAATCTATTGGAGAACAGCAGAGGCATTTTAAATGTTTAATATTTTCAGCGGTATTTTCAAAAAAACAAACAGAGAGAAATTCAGTCGAATATATGACCGGTATTTTTTGTATGCCTATACCATAGCATATAAAATATTAAATAACAGACTTCAGGCAGAAGAGCTTTTGCAGGATATTTTTGAACGTGTCTGGAAAGTAATTGATAAAATAGAGGACGAAAACAATGTAAAAGCCTTAATCGGAGTTATTTCGAGAAATACGGCTATAAACGAAATACAAAAGCTTAAAAGACGAAATGAAAAAATACTTGAATATGAAAATGAAGGTATACATATAAATGCTGAAACAAATATTCAGAAAAATCCTGTTGATATTGTTGTCAGCGAAGAAAATGTGCGTTTGATATATGAAGAAATTAAAAAGTTAAATACTATTTATTCAGATGTACTTATTCTAAAGTATAAATTTAATTTTACACCTGAGGAAATTTCAAAATCATTGGATTTGAATGTAAAAACGGTCTATACAAGAATTGAAAGAGGAACGTCTATATTAAAAGAAAAACTTACTATGAAAGGAGGTTTGTACAGTGAATACAGATAAAAATAATAATCCGGATTTAAAAGACAGAGCATTTGAGCTTATGCTTGAGGAAGCGGTGGGAAAATATTCAGACCAAATTGATTTTGAAGAAGCTGTCTTAACCGAAGAAGAACATACGGATATACTTAAACGTAAAAGGTCTATGTATAAAAAGCTTGAAAAACGTATTGATAAAGCTTCTCGGACAAAAGACAATATTATGCCTGCCCGAGTAAGAAAACGCTTTATTCTTGTTGCGGCAATACTTGCGGTGATAACAGCCGGATTTAATGTTTCCGCTGTGCGTACCTTTGTATACAAAACCTGTGTAAATCTTTCCGATACAAAAATTATATTTAAGCCCGAACAGGTAGAAAAAGATAATTATTCAAAAATAAAGAATTTTGAAAATAAAGATGATATTATTATTCCGACTTGGCTTCCGTCGGAGGTTGAACTTGTGGATATTGATGACGGGGAGGTAAAATTGATTTTTCAGTATGAAAAAGGTGATTTGTGGATTACAATTTATCATAAGAATATTTCCGATAATATAATTGGCAGCGGATTTGGTGCTATAACCGAGGGGAATAAGTATTCGGTCAGTGATATTAATGTTATGGAGGCAGACGGTAAATTACTCGATATAACAAGTGAAATAGGACTTCATGTGTATTCGGTGTATTGGTGTACAGATAATACACAATATGAACTGTCAATGAATGGTTCGAAAATTATGCTTGATTCAATTTTGGAAAGCTTAAAATATTTAAAAGATATATAAG